>NZ_JAAGLX010000130.1:0-958 GCF_010548325.1 Streptomyces sp. SID13666
GCCCAAGCGGTGGGCGCGGTCACGAAGTTGGTGCTCGCCGAACGCTCACCGCGGCCGGTGCTCGTCTCGCTGGCGCGGGCCGGAACCCCCGTCGGCGCCCTGATGCGCCGCTGGGCCAAGCACCGCCACGGGCTCGAACTGCCCCACTACGCCGTGTCGATCGTCCGGGGCCGGGGCATCGACGCCAACGCGCTGCGCTGGTTGGCCGCCCACCACGACCCCGCCGACGTCGTGTTCGTCGACGGCTGGACCGGCAAGGGCGCCATCACCCGCGAACTCGCCGACGCCATCAAGGAGTTCGAGGACTCCGACGGCATCACCGGCTTCGACCCGGAAATCGCGGTCCTGGCCGACCCGGGCTCCTGTGTCCGTACGTACGGCACCCGCGAGGACTTCCTCATCCCCTCCGCCTGCCTCAACTCCACGGTGTCGGGCCTGATTTCGCGGACCGTCCTGCGCGCCGACCTGGTTGGCCCGAACGACTTCCACGGCGCCAAGTTCTACCGTGAACTCGCCGGCGCAGACGTCTCGGTGGACTTCCTCGACGCCGTCGCCGCCCGCTTCCCGGAGGTCGCGGACGCCGTCGACACCACGGTCAAGGAACTGCTCGCCGCCGACCGGTCCCCGACGTGGGAGGGCTGGGCGGCAGTCGAGCGGATCAGCGAGGAGTACGAGATCCACGACGTCAACCTCGTCAAGCCCGGCGTCGGCGAGACCACCCGGGTGCTGCTGCGCCGTGTCCCCTGGAAGATCCTGGCCCGCGCCGGAGCGGGCGCCGACCTCGACCATGTACGCCTGCTCGCCGAGCAGCGGGGCGTACCCGTCGAAGAGGTGGCCGAACTCCCTTACACCTGCGTCGGGTTGATCCACCCCAAGTACACGCGGGGCGCGACCGGCGCCGACGGCAAGGCGGTGTCGGTATGAGTCCCATCAGCCCCGTGCTCGTCGCCAGCGATCT
>NZ_JAAGLX010000131.1:0-958 GCF_010548325.1 Streptomyces sp. SID13666
CATCAATAGTTCGGGATCTCCGCGATCACCGTGGCCTCCAGTGGTACAGCCGCGGCGATCTCGTCGACGGTGACGGGGCGGCCGAGCATGCCGATCACCCACGAGGCCTCCGGACCGTGCAGGACGACCCGGTACAGCGACACGGGGGACTCCAGGACGAAGCCCTCGCCCTCGCTGCGCAGAAACGCGAAGCGGGACAACCGCACCGGACGGCGCGGGTCGGCGGTGTCCGCCCGGTAACGGGCCGACTGCGCGATCGGGACCACCGACATCAGAAGCTGGTCGGAGCCCTCCAGCATCAGCGAACGCACCACCAGGTGCTGCAACCGGTGCAGCGCCACCAGGATCTCGGTGGATGCGTCCACGGCGGGCCGATCGGCCGTACGCCTCCCGGGGGAGGAGGGGCGTACGGCGCTCTCGGCCGCTATCTCGGCCACGACGTTGGCCAGCGAGATCGGGCCGAGGCTCATCCGGCGCAGTGCCTCGCGGACCACCGGACGCGCCTGGTGCAGCCGAAGCTCCCCCCACCGCCCGGAGAGCACCACGGGGCCGGCGTCGCAGCCCATGTCCACCAGGACGTCCTCGCGGAGCGACCACAAGGAGACGCAACGCCTCTCGGTCTGTGCGGTCACGGTGGTGCTCAACAGCCTCTCGGCGGACACGGGAACTCCCGGGTGGACATGAGGGACGGTGCTATGGGGGTCGTTCGATCAGACGAACAGGGGAACAGGATTGAGATCGTCGTACGCCGTCGGTGTGGACAGCCGGCCCAGCTGGACCGGTACGTCGAACAGCCGGCCCGGTGCGTACCGGGCCCAGAAGTGACGCAGCCCCGGTACGACGACCTTCATCACCGGGATCCCGATGTCGGGTCTGGTCTGGTCGAGCACCAGCAGATCCATGCCGTGCCCGCGCAGTAGCCCGACGACGGCCTCGATGTCGTCGTGCAGTTCCGGAC
>NZ_JAAGLX010000132.1:0-929 GCF_010548325.1 Streptomyces sp. SID13666
TGCGGTGGCCAAGAGGGCAAGGTCAGCGGTGTCATCGCCGTGGCCGCGAAGGGGACGGACAAGGAGGCGGACGAAGGGGCTGGAAAGCCGCCCTCCACCGCGCCCTCCCGTCCGGCCGCCTCACCTGTCGCCCCCGTGCCCGCCGGTGGTGGCGGCGCGGCGGAGCAACTGGCCGCCGACGAGGCCCGGGGCACCGGCCCCGGCACCGGGCAGGCGGTGGTCGGTCTCGTCCTCGCGGGTGTGGCGGCGATCGTCGTCGCGGCGCGCGGGCTCCGCCGGGGCCGTGGGACGGACTGAGCCGCCATGTCCGACGACGACCGCGAACGAACCCCCGGCACCGGACGCCTGACCATGGGCGTGGCCTGGGCGCTGCTGCTTCTCGGACTGTGGCTGTGGGGCCGCGAGATGACCGACGTACGCCACGGCATATCCGCGCCGACCACCGGCGACATCGCAGCGGTCGGCCGCCCGCCGGACCCCGAACTCCCGCCGGCGCACGAGCCGTTGAGCGGCGCTCTGCCGCAGCGCGTGGACATACCCGAACTGGGCGTGCAGGCCCCGGTGGTGGCCCGCGGCCTCGACCGGCGCGGCGCGATCGATCCGCCGCCCTTCGACCAGGCGGGCGTCGTGGGCTGGTACGGGTCCGGCATCCGGCCCGGCGCCGCCGGCGCCGCGCTCCTCGTCGGACACGTCGACACCGAGACCAGGCCCGCCGTGTTCTACAAGGTCAGCACCCTGCGGCCGGGCGCCACGATCCGCGTCACCCGCGCCGACGGCAAGGTCGCCGAGTTCACCGTCGACGACGTCCGGGTCCTGCCCCGCGACCGCTTCGACGCCCAACAGGCTTACGGCACACGGCAGTCGGGCCGCGCGGAACTCCGGCTCATCACCTGCGGCGGTACGTTCGACCGGGCCTCCCGCACCTACAC
>NZ_JAAGLX010000133.1:0-927 GCF_010548325.1 Streptomyces sp. SID13666
CGACGGCCTGGAGGTCTGCCGCATTCTGCGGGGGGAGTCGTCCGGCCTCCCGGTGCTGATGCTGACCGCCCGCACCACCGAGGAGGACCTGCTGCTCGGCCTCGACCTCGGCGCCGACGACTACATGACCAAGCCCTACAGCCCCCGTGAGCTGATGGCCCGTATCCGCACCCTGCTGAGGCGCAGCCGGCGTACCGGCGGCGGCGCCGCCATCCCGGACGACCGTCGGCCGACCGACCCGGTCCTGCGGGCCGGCGCCCTCTCGGTGGATCCGGTCCGGCACACCGTCCACCTCGGCGGGCGGCAGGTGGAATGCACCCCCGGGGAGTTCGAGGTCCTGGCGGTCATGGCCGCCGAGCCCGAACGGGTCTTCACCCGGCGGCAGTTGCTGACCCGGACCCGCGGGTCCGACCGCTTCATCACCGAGCGCTCCATCGACGTGCACATCCTGAACCTGCGCAAGAAGCTCGAAGCCGACCCGAAGCAGCCGGTCCTCCTGCTGACCGTCTTCGGGGTCGGCTACAAGATGGCTGACGGCCCCGAGGGCCACCGTGCGCACTGAGCCCGCGGTGCACGCCGAGACCCCCGAGACCAGGGTGCCGCTGCGCAGGAGTCTGCTGGTCAGGCTGCTGGCTTCCTCGCTTCTCGTCGCCCTCTGCGCGATCACCGCCACCGCCTGGCTCGCGGTACGGACCACCACCAGCGCGATCCGCCAGGAGCAGGGGCAGGTCCTCTCCGACGACACGGACATCTACAAGGTGCTCACCGACTACGCCGCCGTCCACCCGAGTTGGGACGGAGTCACACGGACGATCAGCCGGCTCGCCGACCGGACCAACCGGCGTATCACCCTCACCGCCCAGGACCACGGCCGCCGGACGATCGCGGACTCCGCGCCCGGCACATCGCCGCTGCCCGACCGTGCGT
>NZ_JAAGLX010000134.1:0-909 GCF_010548325.1 Streptomyces sp. SID13666
GTCGACGCGGACCGGCTCGGCGTCCTCCAGCGGGTCGTCGTTCTGCACCCGGGAGAGGTCGATGAGTTCCTGGACGAGGCTGGTCAGCCGGGTGGCCTCGATCTGCATCCGGCCGGCGAAGCGTTCGACGGCCTCGGGGTCGTCCGAGGCGCCCATGACGGCCTCGGAGAGGAGGGAGAGGGCGCCGGTGGGGGTCTTGAGCTCGTGGCTGACGTTCGCGACGAAGTCGCGCCGTACCGCCTCGATGCGGCGGGCCTCGGTGAGGTCCTCGACGAGGAGGAGGATGAGCCGGGAGCCGAGCGGGGCGACGCGTGCGGAGACCGCGAGGGCCTCGCCGCGTCCGGTGCCGCGCCTGGGGAGGTCCAGCTCGACCTGGCGTATCTCGCCGTCACGCCGGGTGTCGCGGGCCATGTGGAGCATCGGCTCCACCGAGAGCTTTCCGCCGCGGACCAGTCCGAGGGCGTACGCCGCCGAGCTGGCCTTGACGACGGCGTCGGCCTCGTCGAGTACGACGGCCGAGGAGCGCAGCACGGACAGCACCGTGTCGACGCCGGGCGGCAGTACGGGGTCGGTGTGCAGGGAGGTGCGGGTGGGGCGTTTCTGGTCGCGCTCGCTCCAGCGGAACGCCAGCATGGCGATGACGCCGGTGAGCACCCCGGCGATCGCTGCCGCTGCGGCGACAGCCGCGTTCACGTCCATGCAGCCAGGTTAGGCATGGGACAGGTCCTGGCCACAGCCAACAGAGTGCGACCTCGAACACTCGTTGCCAAGAGTTCACCTTGGAGCCAGTATTGGTTCATTTGTCGGGGCGGAAAAGGACGCGTGCGGGGCCGAACGTGGGAGCGTGGGGGTCACGGGGCCCGCTGTTCGCCCCCGAACGGACGTCAAGAGAGGGACACCTGATGCGTG
>NZ_JAAGLX010000135.1:0-895 GCF_010548325.1 Streptomyces sp. SID13666
GGATATCACCCAACCGACCCTCAAGGACGCCATGATCAACGCCGCCAAGGCGGGCGTTTTCGTCGCCGCCTCGGCCGGCAACAGCGGCCCGGGCACCGTCCACATCACCGCCCCCTGGTTGACGACGGTCGCCGCGTCGACGCACGACACCGACTACACCGCCTCACTCACCCTGGGCAACGGCCGCCGCATCACCAACCGCAGCCTGAACTCGGGTGTCCCCTCGACCCCACTGGTCAACGCCGCCGACGTGCGCAAGTCGGACGCCGACGCCGAGCAGGCCGCGCTGTGCGCGCCGGGCACGCTCGACCCGGCGCGGACCAAGGACAAGATCGTGGTCTGCGACCGGGGCGGCAACCTCTTCGTCAGGGAGAAGGCCACCGAGGTCAAGTCGGCGGGCGGCAGGGCGATCGTCCTCACCCACACGCCGACCAGCGGCATGGACTTCTTCGCCACCACCTTCGCCATCCCCCTGTTCCAGGTGAGCAAGCAGAACTCGCCGACGGTGAAGGAGTACGCGGCCACCGAGAACGCGACCGCCGGGTTCCTCCCCAGCCAAAGCCACAAGACCACCGCCCGGGACGTCACCTCCTTCTCCTCCGGCGGCCCCGACGACCACAGCCACGGCGACCTGCTCAAGCCGGACATCACCGCCCCCGGCGAAGCCGTGCCGGCGGGCACGGTGCCGGGAGGCCTGAGCGGCTACGCGGGCTCCTTCGGCTTCATGTCCGGTACGTCGATGGCGTCGCCGCACATCGCGGGCCTCGCGACCCTGCTGAAGCAGCTCCACCCCGGCTGGTCGCCGATGGAGGTCAAATCGGCGCTGATGACCACGGCGACGACGAAGGACGAGAAGGGCGACCCCGTCGGCCGCCAGGACGCCGACTCCGCCACG
>NZ_JAAGLX010000136.1:0-870 GCF_010548325.1 Streptomyces sp. SID13666
CGGACCCGATCACCGCCACCCGCACATGTTCGTGTTCGGCTTCCTGTTCGGCTTCGTGTTCAGCCATGCCGATGCCTCCGACCCTCACCCGCGACTCCGCCAGTGAACACTGGCGCAATGGGGACAGTAGAGGACGCTCGTACTGATGGGTAGGGGCCGGAAGAAGGACGTTTACATCAGCGGCTCCGCCGCGGGTACCGCCGGTACGCCGTAGGGTTCCGACGTGGCAGACGCAGCGGAGACCGCAGAAGAGCGCGAGTACCGGATGGAGGAGCTGGCCAGGCTGGCCGGCATCACCGTCCGCACCCTGCGCTTCTACCGCGAACGCAAACTGATCCCGCCACCCCGCCGCGAGGGCCGCATCGCCTGGTACGACGACCACCATCTGGCCCGTCTGCGCACGATCTCGGCGCTGCTGGAACGCGGGCACACCCTCAACGGCATCGCGGAACTGGCCGGGGCCTTCGACAACGGCCGCGACGTGGCCGACCTGCTCGGCCTCGGCGCCCCCACCGAGGAGACCCCGGTCAGCCTCACCCCCGAGGACCTCGCCGATCTCTTCGGCCCGGATGCCACCCCCGAGAACCTCGCGGCCTCGATGGACCTCGGCTACCTGGGCACCGACGGCGAGCAGATCGTCCACATCAGCCGCAGCCTCCTGGACGCGTCGTCGGCGCTGGTCCAGGAGGGCATCCCGCTCTCAGCCGTCCTGGCGGCGGGCAAACGGGTACGCGACCACGCGGACGCCCTAGCCGAGATCTTCAGCGACGTGATCCTGACCCACGCCCCGGAAGCGGACCCGACACGGATGCGTCCCCTGGACCAGCGGGTGTTGGAGGCGGAACTTTCGCTGGCGCTGGACCGCCGAAT
>NZ_JAAGLX010000137.1:0-846 GCF_010548325.1 Streptomyces sp. SID13666
TACGGCCCGATCTCCCTCTCCTTCCTCGCCCAGGCGCACCGGGTCAGCGGCGAGGAGATCTTCGCCGAGGACGGCGAGGCCCTGGCCCGCTACATCGACGCCCGCTTGACGAACGGCGGCTATGACAACGGCGGCCCCCGCTACAGCGAACAGCACTCCGCCTTCGAATCGGTCCTCGGCCTGCGCTACTTCGGCCACCGCATCGGCGCCGACCTCGGCCGCTACCGGGGCGACAGCCGCTGGGCCCGCCACGCGGTCAAGCAGGACGGTGGCATCGACGGCCACTTCGCGTGGATGCTCATCTGGCAGATCCAGGACACCACCCCCTGGCACCGCACTCCCTCGACCGAACCACTGCGCCATCAACTCCGCGCGGGCACGGTCTCGGTGGCCTTCGACGACAGGATGACCCAGTCACTGGTCGAGGCGGCGGGCACGTACTACCTCCCGGCGGCGGTGGGCCGCCAGCACGGCTTCGGCCCGGTGGCGGACGGCTTCCTGCTCTGCCGCCCGATGGGCGAGGTCCGCGTCCGCGACCTGCGCACCGCCGATCTCGCGGCCAAGCTGGTCACCAAGCCCGTCGTCGGCCGCGACCACGTACTGCGCCATGTCCGGTCCCTGTACGTCACGGACGGCACGACCCTGTGGGTCACGGTCGCCGTCGAACACCTCGACGGCACGCCGTACCTGCTCGCCGGCCTGCCGTACGCCACGGACGACGGCGACCGGGTCCGCCGCACGCCGGAAGCCGACGGCGTCACCGCAGCGGGCGCCCTGCGCCTGACGCACCCGGATTCCGAGGGCGCGGACCACTTCGACGCCCGCGCGGAGGCGACCCAGGAACAG
>NZ_JAAGLX010000138.1:0-802 GCF_010548325.1 Streptomyces sp. SID13666
GCTGACGCCACGGTGTCGGTGCCGAAGCGGCACCCTTGCGGCTGTTCTGTAGGAGGGTGACAATGGCGCTCTGCCTGCCCGGAACACCTGCGGGTTTGGCCATGTGCGGCCACAGTGCGGCCGGACGCCTTTGGACCGGGTAACACAGGGTGTCACCGTGGAACTGGTCGCAAGTTTTCTGATCAGGCAGAACAGCACCGGGCGGCACGAGCCGGAACCAGCCGTCACGAGTCCCCGTGGTCTCGTAATGCGTAGGTCTCGGGTTCGAATCCCGAAGGCGGCTCTGGACACCCCCGGGACTCACTCGCCGTGACCTGGGGCTTTTGCTTTTGGCGGATGCGGCGGCGTGGAGCGCGGGCCGCGCGATTCTCGGTGGCGAAGAGGAGGCCGCCGCCTTCGCGCTGCTGACAGGCGCTCGCGGGCCGGCCCAGATTCAGTGGCCGCGTGCGGGCTGCGGAGCAGCTAGGAGGGCCGGTCGTCGCTTCGGGCAGGATGGGGTCCCATGACGGGTGGGAGAGACCAGTTCGTAGAGCTGCTTCAGCATGCGGGGCTGGAAACCGTGGGGGACTGGCACATCGAGGAGGTGCTGCCGCCTCGCGCCGCTTGGCGTCCGGTCGTTTCGGGCAGAGCCAAGCCGTTCGTGGCTGTGCCGGCGGATCAGCCCGACCTGGTCGCTGAGCTCAACGCACAGTGGCACCGGCTTGCCGGCAGCATCGGGATCCTGGGTGAGGACGGCGTGTTCCTCATCGACGTTGCCGGCAACTGGTCGGGCTGTGCGCCCAGGCGCTGGGCTCGGGTGAAG
>NZ_JAAGLX010000139.1:0-790 GCF_010548325.1 Streptomyces sp. SID13666
CTGAGTCCCGACGACTCACTCAGCCTCATCGAACGGTTGGCGGGAGAGGAACCATGAGCGACGCCAGTGCACTGCGGTGGTTCAAGTCCAGCTACAGCGACAGCGGCGGCGGGGACTGCGTCGAAGTCGCCTACGCCTGGCGCAGGTCGACATACAGCGACAGCGGCGGCGGCAACTGCGTAGAGATCGCCGCCTGCCCCCACACCCCCACCGCCGCCATCCACATCCGCGACTCCAAGAACCCGACCGGCCCCAACCTCACGGTCACCGGCGAGACCTGGTCCGCGTTCGTCGCCTGTACCGCCTGAACTACACGGCAGCGTGGCCTGGTCGTACGCCTCAGCTGTGGCAAAGGACGTCGAGGACGACCAGCGCGAAGCAGGAACATCGTCGACTGCTCGCCGGTTTCACCCACGCTCCGACGGAACTGCGGCGGGTGTGCTGCTGACATGGACGTTTCTTGCCCGGCAACCTCACGGTCAACTCACGCCACGTGTCCACCGAGAGGGGGAAGGCCATGCCCGCCCGGCCGTGTGCGCAGCTACGATTTCGGCGCGTCGTTGGTGTGGTAGATCTTGCTGACAATGGTCCACGTGCCATCGACTTTCAGCAGGTTGAAGTAGTCGGTGAAGCACAGGCCGGAGACATCGTTGGTATCGACACGTGCGTTGGCGGCGGTGCCGGTGACGCGGACCTGGCGGGCCAGCGGATGCCAGGGGAAGAGCAGCGCGACCCGCGGGTTGGCGTCGAGGTCGGCGCCCTTGCGGGAGCCGTAGTTGGTGTAGAAGAC
>NZ_JAAGLX010000013.1:0-202650 GCF_010548325.1 Streptomyces sp. SID13666
CATCGCCACACGCTTCGACAAGACACCCGAGAGCTACCTCGCCGGACTCGAACTCCGCGCCTCGATGATCTGGATCGACGACCTCCTACGAGCAACCCACTGATCACGACATCACACAGGCCCTAGTCCTCCTGCTGGTGCTCGGCCGAGGCCGCAGTGTGGGTGTATGAGCGACGATCAGCCGACTCCGCCACAGCAGCCCACGCCGCCTGAGCAGCCGTGGGGCTCCCCCAAAGGCGCCCAGACGGGGCCTCCCGAGCCTCCCTCAGGGGCCGGATGGCAGCATCGGAACCCTCCTCCCGGAGGGCAGGGCTGGCAGCAGCCGCCCGCCGGGCAGCCGCCGCACAACTACGGGCCGCCCGCCCCGCCGGAGAACAAGAGCAGATTCGGGCGGGGCTGCGTCTTCGGATGCCTGGGAGCGGTCGTCGCCGTCATCGCGCTCGTCGTCGTCCTGATCCTGGTGTTCGCCGGGACCAGCTCCAAGACCGATATCCCTTCGGTGACGAACAGCGACCACCCGCCTGCCGACGACGTCCGGATCACGGCCTGTGACGTGGACTCCACCGTGGGCCTCCCCACGGCCAGGTTGGAGATCACCAACCACTCCTCGAAGAGGTCGAGCTACGTCGTCACCGTGGAGTTCGACAAACCGGACGGCACCCGCGTCTCCGAGGGAATCACCGGCAGCACCAGCGTGGCTTCCGGCCAGAAGGTGCAGACGTCCGCGGCGGGCTCGGACCAGGTCAGCGGCACGATCACCTGCAAGGTCACCAACGTCAACCGGTTCGCCAGCTGAGCCACGTGCGGCGTGCCACGTGCCACGTGCGGGTGCGACAAGCCGCCGGCGGGGCTCCCAGCGATGACTTTCGGCGTTCGAGGCAGTCGTACAAGGGTCGGAACGAGCACCCTCGCAGGAGAGGCGAGACATGCGCACACTCGCGATCACCCAGAACATCACCGTCGACGGCTCGATCGAGATGCTCACGAACTGGTTCGACCCACAAGGCCAGGGCCAGATGGACATGGCCGACGTCCTGGAGGAGAGCCACCGGCAGGACCGCCGGGCCGACGCCCTGCTCCTGGGCCGGCAGACGTTCGAGGACTTTCGCGGCTACTGGCCGCGGCTGACCGACGACACCACGGGCATCTCCGACTACCTCAACCAGGTGCAGAAGTACGTCGTGTCCTCCTCCCTCACCGACCCGCAGTGGGAGAACTCGACCGTGCTGGCGGGCGACCCGATCAAGGAGGTGACCGCACTCAAGGCGCAGGAGGGCGGCAAGGACATCGTGCTCACCGGCAGCATCAGCCTGGCCCACTCGCTGATCAACGCGGGCCTTGTCGACGAGTACCGGCTATTCGTCTATCCGACGGTCCAGGGCCGCGGCCGCCGGCTCTTCCCCGAGGGGTACGAAGTCCCGCGACTGAAGCTGCTGGACTCGAAGGCATTTCGCAGCGGAATCACCCTGCAGCGCTACGCTCCGGCCTGAACGGAACCTGAACAGAAAAGGGTCGGGCCCCGGTAGTACCGGGGCCCGACCCTTTTCTGTGGTGTGCCGTGCGACCGCTACCAGCGGTACCAACGGCCGCGGCTACCGGAGGCACCGGAACCGCGCATGACGAAACCGAGCAGCCAGACCACCAGTACGACAACGGCAACCCACCACAGAATCTTCAGTGCGAAACCGGCACCGAAAAGAATCAGGGCGAGCAGTAGAACCAAAAGCAGTGGACCCATGGTTATCAACCTCCTGACCAGCGGATACCCCCGACTGAATCGTTCAGTCACCCGAATTTCCGCTCGTTGCGGCGCAGCGCCTCGGGCGGCGCGGACAGCAGGGTTCTGCTACCGATGGAATCGGAAAGAACGGGCATTGCCGTGGCCGACCTGGGTAGGCGGCCCAGTGCCACACCGGCACCGATCTTGGAGGAAACGCATGGGCACCGAAGACAAGGCCGAGAACACCGCGGACAAGGCCAAGGGCAAGATCAAGGAAGCCGCGGGCAAGACCGTCGGCAACGAACGCCTCGAAGCGGAAGGCAAGGCCGACCAGGCCAAGAGCGACGTCAAGCAGGCCGGCGAACACATCAAGGACGCCTTCAAGCACTGACCCACGAGCACCGCACGTCCCGGGGCCGCAGCCGTGAACGGTTGCGGCCCCGTGCGCTGTTCGGACGACCGGGCTACCGGCGGCGACCGCCCAACGGCCACCGCATTCCGCGCGCTGTACTACGCCGGGATCACGTCGGATGTCGACGGGAAGGCGTCGGAGGGCGCACGACTGCCCCCAGGCACACTGGAGTCGCGGCTCGGTCCCACTCTGAGCGCGACCGACCGTCCGGAGGACGACTCACCCGGCTACGGCGGCGCTTGAGCCGGCGCCGTACTCCCCCCGCCGGCCCCCGCGATACGGTCGTGACATGGCTGATGTGCGGTTGACTCCACCTTCGTTCCTCGTGCTCGGCATCATCGACAAGCTGGGCGAGGCCAGCCCGTACGACGTGAAGGTCGAGGCGGCCCGCACGGTGGCTCCGTTCTGGTCGATGCCCCATGCGCAGGTGTACGCGCAGTGCGACCGGCTGCTGGGAGCGGGCCTGTTGTCGGAGGTCCGGGACACCAACGCGCGGAACCGACGGGTGATGAAGGTGACGGCGGCCGGTAAGACCGCATTGGAGGAGTGGCTCGCCGACCCGGCCTTCGTACCGGTCGAGGCGCGCGAGCGCGGCATCCTGAAACTGTGGTTCGGCGCCAGACCGGAGGTCATCGCCCCGGTGCAGATCGCCGAGCACCATCGCACGCTCGCCGAGTACGAGGAACTCACCGGGAGCGTGGGCGACTTGCTCACGCGCGGGCAGCGCGAAGCGCTCGAGTTCGGGCTCCGCTACGAGCGCATGATGGTCGATTTCTGGCAGTGGGTGGATCAGCGCGGATCGTGATGCCGGGAAGGTTGACCACGACGGCGGATCGCCTCTACCTTCTCGATAGTCCAAAGAGGACTATCGAGGGTCGCGATCGAGGGAGCCGCCGTGCAGCGTCCGAGGAGCATCCCCTGGGCCCGCGTGGCCACGATCGCCCTCGTGGCCGTCTGCGTGGGCTACGCGCCGATGGCGATGACCGAGCTGTGGCCGTACGCGCGCCCCGGCGCCCCGGCCTTCGGGGAGTGGTTCCTGTCCCGCATGGTGTCCGGGCGCTATGTCGCCGACGCGGTCGCCACACGGGTCGGGCCGTACGGTCGCGTCCTGCTGCCGATGATCATCCACTCCGTCCTCGGCGGCGCGCTGATGCTGCTCGGGCCGGTCCAGTTCCTCACGGCGGTACGGCGGCGCACCCGTCTGCACCGTGCCACCGGGGTGGTGTTCGCGGTGACGGTCTACGTCTCGATGACCGGCGCGGCGATCTACCTGGTCCGTACGGCACCGGCTGACGCGTTCAGCGGGGCGGCGTTCTGGATCGATCTCACCACCATCCTGATCGGCACGGTGATGAGCGTGACGTTCGGCATCTTCGCGGCCGTCGGGAGCTTCCCCGACCTGCACCAACGGTGGATGCTGCTGTGCTACGGCTACCTCATGACCGCGCCGCTGCTGCGCTTCGAGTGGGGCGCGCTCCCCTGGTTCTTCCCGGGCCTGTCCATGGAGGAGATCAACCGGGTGGCGATCATGCATCTCGGTTCCGTGGTGGTGTTCGGTGCGCTGGTCGCGTCGCGGGCGATGGACCGGCGGACCTCCGTGACCGGGGTGACCGGGACCTGGGTGCCGACGCCCGTGCTCGTCGCGGCGCATCTCGCCGGCGCGGCCGCGATGGCCTGGATCGTCAGGTTCTACCTGAGCCGGGGCGCGGAAGGACATCGCCTTCTGGCGGCGTACCTGGTGCCGTATGCCGCGGCGTACACGGTCATGTTCGTGCGCCAGCGGAGCGCGGGCCGGAACCGGAGGAACTGGGCGCGTGAGGAGTGGCGCGTACATCTGGTGGGCCTGTGCCTGGCCCCGGCGTTCTCCGTCGCCGCGGCACTGCCCCTGGAGCGCTATCTGGATCTCGACCGGGCGACCGCCCTGTCGGCGGGAGTGGGCATCGGCTGCGGTGTGCTGGCCTTCGCGGCGACCGCCGTGGTCAGTCTGCGCGTCATGTACGGCCGCGAGCTGGTCAAGCGGCAGGGCCTGACCACCGCGCGCAGCACGCGCCAGGTCCCGTCGCCGACCGCGCACACCACCCTGGCCGTCGCACCGCACGCAGCACCGGTCGTCGCACCGCACGTAGCCCGGACCACCCGAGAGACGATCTGAGAGACGATCCGAGACGGAGTGCAGATGACCGAGGCAATGGATCTGTCCGGGACCACGGGTCCCGCTGTCACACCGGCGACGGATTCCGGTGGCCGTGAACTCACTCCGGCCGTAGCGATGCTGGCCGTCGCCGTGGCGATCGTCAGCCTCCTGGTCGGCGCGCTCATGGCCGCGGTCAGCCTCGCCGGCCACGCCTTCGGAGCCTGGAAGTCGCCCGAGGCGCTGACCCCCGGACTGATCGGTGCGGCGATGCTCGGCGTGTCGCCCGGCCTGCTGGTGATCGGCCGGGCCCGCGTCTGGGAGGAGGTCCGTACCCTCGTTCTCCCGCTTGCCGTGGTGCTCGTCGGCCTGCTCGGCGTGAGCCTGGGCAACGCCGGGAACCTCCAGTTGGCGGAAGGCGGGTCCGTGATCCTCGTCCTGTTCAGCCTCGGCTGGATCGTCGTGCTCGGCGTGCTCGCCGCAGCCGCGGTCGCGTGCGTCGGCTGGCAGTACACGAAGCCCGCCCTGCCGCTCAAGGAGCGGGTCACCCCGCTGCCGGGCTGGTCGAAGCCGCTCCTGGCCGTCCTTGGTTCATCATGGCTCGGCATCGGTGCGGGCCTGCTCGCCCGGCCGCGGTTCTGGGCCGACTTCGTTCCGTGGACGGTCAACCGGTCGGACGCGCAGGCACTCGGGGTCTGGGCCCTCGCGCTCGGCATCGGGGTCCTCGGCGCACTGGCCGAGGACGACCTGCACCGACTTCGCCCCGCGCTCCTCGCCGTCCCCGGCGTCGCGCTCGCCGCGGCTGTCGTGCTGGGCGTCCACGCATCCGACGTCGACTGGACATCGGGCCCCGGACTGTCCCTGACCTGCATGATCACCGGACTGCTGCTGACGGGCGCGACCGGAACCCGGCTCCTGTCCGCCGGCCCGGCTTCTCCGAGGGGGACCATCGAGGTGGCCACCGTGGAAGAGAGCGACCGGGGTTGAGCCGGACCGGTCATCGCACCGGATCGGCGCGCCCACCCGCCGGTGGAGGGATCAGTGGGAACGCCAGCGCAGTTCCTCGTTGAGCGCCAACGCCTCGTCGAGCTGGTCCTCGAGCGCCACGATGCCGCACGCTGTCTCGATCGTGGTGCCCTGGTCGACGAGCTCGCGGGCCCGGGCGGCGATGCGCAACTGGTAGCGGGAGTAGCGGCGGTGGCCGCCCTCGGACCGCAGTGGGGTGATCAGGCGGGCCTCACCGATCGCCCGCAGGAACGCGGCATTGGTGCCGATCATCTCGGCGGCCCGGCCCATGGTGTAGGCGGGGTAGTCCTCGTCGTCGAACCGGTCCGCTGGGGTCGCGGGCGGCTGCTCGCTCATCACACCTCTTCATGTCCGACGGTCATACGGCCTCCTGGAGAACACATGGAGGGGCCCCGGAAGCCGAACTCGGCTTCCGGGGCCCCAAAGGGCGGTTCAACACCATCTACATCTACCGGCGTCTGTACGCCGGTCCTGCCGTATCCGCACTGCCGCGCCGGGGGAACGCGGGGTGCGGGGATCGTGAATGCCTGACCGGGGACCACCTTCCAATCCGGGGCCTTGCGAGTGCCCACACGAACGCGACGTGTGAGCGATCCTGATGGCGTTGCTGCCGTACCTTCCTGCTCGAATCTGGACATCGGATCCTGCGGAACTGCTGGTACTCCAGAAACTGCGGTCCTGCACGGCGGCTCCTTGTCGAGCCGCCGGACCCGGCAACCAACCCTGCGACCATCCGCACTCACCGGCCGCCGGATTCCCTTGCCGTGCCCTGCACGCTGAGCGGCAGTTCGTGTCTGCCGCTCCTTGCTGTCTTCTTGGCTACGAGAGGAACATTACCCACACTCGGAATCGAATGTCTACCGCACCCACGGTAGATTTTCGTGTTGCCGAGAGTCAGGCATATTGCCCCAGGTCCAGGCCTTTGCGGGCGTCCGCAGGGGTCGGTCAGCCGACGGGGTCGGTGTCCGCGCCGGGCACGGGCTGGATGCGGAAGATCTGGTCCAGGCCGAGGAGGCGCAGGATGCGGACGGTGACCGCGGGGACCTCCGTCAGCACGATGTCGGCGCCTTGCTCATGGACCTGGTTGCGGGCGGCGATGAGCGCGGTGATGCCGCTGGAGTCGCAGAAGGTCAGGCCGCCGAAGTCCACGGTCAGCAGCTGGCCGGGCTGGAGGGCGATGAGGGCCACGGCGCCGCGGAACCGGCCGGCGCTGTCGTGGTCGAGATCGCCGGCCACCGCCAGGACCGAGCCCGCGGGTGTCCGTTGAGTGGTCAGGTGCAGATCGGTCATCGTGCCACGCCGGTGTGGGTGTCAGGGGCGGGAATACCGAGGGCGAGCAGGGCGGTGTCGTCGTCCAGACCGTCCCCGAAGCTCTCCAGCAGGCCGGTCATGGCGTTGACGGTCTGCTGCGCGCCGGCCGGCGCCAGGGTCCCGGCGAAGGCGTGCAGGGCGTCCTCGCTGTAGCGGGGGCCGTCGGCGGTGCGCGCCTCGGTCAGACCGTCGGTGTAGAGCAGCATCGTGTCGCCCGGGCGCAGGACGGTGGTGGCCGGGGTGAAGTGGGGGCGGGGCATGATGCCGACGAGCATGCCGCCGGGGGTGGGGAGGTAGTGCGCGGTGCCATCGGCGCGCAGCAGCAGTGCGGGTGGGTGGCCGCCGCTGGCCACCGTGACGTGGAGATCGCCGCCGCGCGGGGTGAGGGTGCCGGCGATGGTGGTGCAGTAGCGGGGATCGTTGCCGGTGTAGCGCTCGAGCAGCGCGGCGTTGAGGGTGTCCAGCGCCTGGGCCGGGTCGCCGGCGTGCAGGGACGCGGCGCGCAGCGTGTAGCGGATCAGCGAGGTGACCGCGGCGGCCTCGGGGCCCTTGCCGCAGACGTCGCCGAGGAAGAAGCCCCATCGGCCGTCGCCGAGTGCGAACAGGTCGTAGAAGTCGCCGCCGAGCTGGTCGGCGGAGGCGGTGTGGTAATACGCGGCGGCCTCCATGCCCGGCACCTCCGGCAGAGCCGGGGGCAGCAGGCTGTTCTGCAGGATGGCCAGGACCTGGTGCAGGCGCATCCGCTCGGCCTCGGCGATCTCCTGGGCCCGCTCGGCCTCCTTGCGGGCGCGCAGCAACTCCTGCTCGTAGGCGCGGCGGTCGCGGGCGTCGAAGACGGTGGTGCGGATCAGCAGCGGCTGCCCGTCCGTACCGGTCTTGACCACCGAGGTGACGAGGACCGGCAGACGGCTGCCGTCGGCGGCCTTGAGCTCCAGGGCGATTCCGGAGACCTGGCCCTGCATCGCCAGCAGTGGAGCGAAGTGGGTCTCGTGGTACAGCCGGCCGCCCACCGTCAGCAGATCCGCGAAGCGCTTGCGGCCGACCAGTTCGGCGCGGGTGTGGCCGAGCCAGTCCAGCAGCGTCGTGTTCACTTTGGCGATCCGGCCGTCGAGCAGCGTCGACAGGTATCCGCACGGAGCGTTGTCGTACAGGTCCTCGGCGCTGTCCTCCAACAGCGCCGAGAACTGCGCCCGCTCCGCGTCGTGCACGTCGTCGCCGGACGCGTCCGAGTCCTTGTCCTGCTCCCTGCCCTGCTCCTGGCCCTTGTCGTCGCGGGCGGAGCGGTCGGAGCGGTCGGATTCGCCGTCCGTGGTCCCGCACATCACCGGGCGGCGCCGGCGAACGCCGAGATCTCCCGGG
The DNA here is from genome assembly GCF_010548325.1 of Streptomyces sp. SID13666. Classification (NCBI taxonomy): domain Bacteria; kingdom Bacillati; phylum Actinomycetota; class Actinomycetes; order Kitasatosporales; family Streptomycetaceae; genus Streptomyces; species Streptomyces sp. SID13666. The sequence continues at coordinate 7,960 of NZ_JAAGLX010000013.1, forward strand.
CGGTGGCCTGCGGGGCGCTGAGCTGCGGACAGTGCCCGGTCGCCTCCAGCGTCACCAGTCGGCTGCCGGGCACGGCGGCATGCACGAACGCACCGACCTCTCGTGGGGCGATGGCGTCCTGCGCACACTCCAGCACCAGCGTGGGTACGCGGACCGACGCCAGCTCGGAGCGGGAGTCCGACAGGAACGTGGTGCGCGCGAACACCGCGGCCATGCCCGGATCGGTGGCACAGAAGCTGTTGGTCAGTTCCTGCCCGAGCTCGGGCCGGTCCGGGTTGCCCATGATGACCGGCGCCATCGCCGCCGACCAGCCCAGATAGTTGCTGTCCAACGACTCCAGCAGCTCATCGATGTCCGCGGCGCTGAACCCGCCGACGTAGTCGGTCCGCGGGTCGTCGATGTAGCAGGGCGAGGGCGCGACCATCACCAGCTTGCCGAACCGCTGCGGCTCGCGGGCCGCGGCGACCACCCCGACCATCGCGCTGACCGAGTGCCCCACGAACACCACGTCGGACAGCTCCAGCTCCGAACAGATCTCCAGCACGTCGGTCGCGTAACCGTCCAGCGAGCCGTAGCGCTGCTGGTCCCAGGCCGTCAGGTCCGAGCGCCCCGAGCCGACGTAGTCGAACAGCACCACCTGGAAGCGCTCGGCCAGCACCGGCACCACCAGACGCCACATGTTCTGGTCGCAGCCGAACCCGTGCGCCAGCATGATCACCGGCGCACCCGTTTGCCCGGTGACCGTCACGTTGTTCCTGCTGACCACGTCCATGCCCAACATCGTCCCACGGAAGGTCACACCGGCAACCGCCGCACGGCCGCACACAGGTCCGCGTACGAGACCACAGCGTGGTGTGAAGTGCGGCGGTGAACCAGGTGCGGGCGCAGCTGCGCCGGGTGGGTGACGCCGAGGGACGCCAAACCTTGGCGAGGCGAGGCGAGGCGCTGTGTCACGGCGGAACGTCGCTCAGGCTCGGTGGGTGGCGTAGTAGGCCTCGACCTGCTGGTGGTAGCCCGAGTGGCCGGTGTGCTTGTCCTTGTCGAACTCCGGGGCGTTCTTGATCTCGTCCTTGTCGCGGGCGACGTAGATCTTCCGCTCGGCGATGTCGATGGACTGGATCGTCCCCGCCGGGAGCAGGACGTGCTTGCCGAAGATCCACACTCCGGTGTCGACCACGATGTATGCGGCGCTGACCTCGTCGGAGTGCTTGTCGACCTTGCCGATGCTGCCGTTGGTCGCCTCGACCTTGAACCCGGTCAGGTCCGTTCCGGCCTGGTGACCCGACGCTGCCTGGTATCCCCACATGCTGTCAGTCACAAAGAGTCCTTCCGTCGTGGTGCAGTGGCGCGAGGGGACCCTTCCGGTCTGTTCGGTGGGTGACCCTCGAAAGGCGCCTGCCCTGCAACCTCCGGCACACACTCGCCCGATCCGCGGCGGGGCGAGACGGCCCGAAACGCGGCGCACACCCGCGCGGCGAGGTCGCTGGGGCGGCCCGCCGAGTCAGGCGCTGCCGAACCAGGTCTCGGCCAATGAGTCCAGCGTGTCCTCGGGCGGTGCCGGCAGCTCTCGGAAGTACCAGGGCAGGTTGCTGTAGACGTGCGGAAGCGTGTGCGCCATCAGCTCGTGAGGTGAGAAGGTCCGGCCGTAGGCAGCCATAACCCGGCCGAGCAGCCGCGGATCACCGCGCGAGACGAACAGGCCGACGGCGACGAATTCGTAGGCGCGGTCACCGAGCATGGCGGGCTCGATATCGAAGAGCCCGCTCAGCGTCCACCGGCTCGGATCCACCAGCAGGTGCTCCCGCGTCGCATGACCGCCTCGTCGCCGACAACGGCGTCCCACTCTTCGTCCGTACGCACGGCAGGCAGCATGTACCGGAGCGTAGGGGTCCCTGATCGCCCGCACGAATCGATTTCCCCGGGCCGACGCCGGACCATGCCGTGCTGCTCTCGTGGCCAACAGGCCCTGAACAGAAGGCCGGTGGGAATGCAAGTGGCCGGATGATGGCGGAACCGTGCGCCCCGGATCAGACTGATGTCGCACATCCCCGCCGTCCGCATGTGCCTCGAGGGGCCGGGTGGACGGCGGGCCACCGCAGGACGCAGTCAGGGAGATCGCATGACGGCCCACCCCCGCCGACCTCAGCACCCCGGCCCTCATGCCGGCGAGATCGTCGGCGGCCGCTACCGCCTGGACGAACTGCTGGGTGCGGGCGGCACCGCGGACGTCTTCCAGGGAACCGACCTGCAACTGCCGCGTGAGGTCGCGGTCAAGGTGTTCAGGCCCGGTGCGACCGCGGTGACAGCGGACGGATTCTGCAAGGAAGCGGTGCTCCTGGGCCAGCTCGCCCACCCTGCCCTCGTCCCTGTCTACGACATGGGACGGCACGAGGGCGGTGCCTACGTGGTGATGCATCTGGTCAAGGGCGTCACGTTGCGCGAACGGTTAACCGACGGCCCCCTCAGCGGCGAGCACGTGGCGCGCCTCGGCGTCCGACTGGCCTCCGCGCTGGCCCATGTACACGCGGCAGGCATCATCCACCGCGACGTGAAACCCTCCAACATCCTGATCGGCCCCGACGACGCCCCGTATCTGGCGGACTTCGGACTCTCCCGTCTCATCGACGAACCCACACGCGCCGAGCCGGGCACGATCGTCGGCACCATCCCATACCTGTCTCCCGAGCAGGTACTCGGCAAGGCTTCCGGACCCGCCAGTGACATCTACGGCCTGGGCCTGGTCCTGCTCGAAGCCCTCAAGGGCGAGCGGGAGTACCAGGGATCTTCCCCGGAGGTCGGCACCGCCCGACTGCTGCGCCCCCCGGAGATCTCCCGGTGCGTGCCCGAACCGCTGGCGTCCGTCATCGAAGCGATGACCCATGCCGATCCCGGCGCCCGGCCCGACGCCACCCGATGTGCCCAACTGCTCCAGGACGCGGCCGACCCGCCTCCCCTCGACACGGCGGACGCAACCGTCGTCGTGCCGTTGAGCGGCACGGCGCCCCACGGCACGCAATCCAGCTCCGGCCACCCCGCCCCTCCCCCGGGCCGGGCAGGTCTTCCGCGGCGACGGCGCGCTCTGCTCGCCGCGCTGGCGGCCGGTGTTCTCCTGGGCGCCGCCGGAGTCACCCTGTCGGCCCTGGATGATCGAACCGCCACCCCTGACGCGGCCGTCCGGCACCCCACACCCAGCAGCAGCCCTCCTGGCCTGTCGTCACCGTCGCACGGTGCTCCGCCCGCCCCGCCTTCCCCAGCGCCGCCCGAAACGGCGCCGGCGCACACCTCACGCCATCCATCGGCTTCATCGCGGGGCCCGGGAGCCTCCACCGCTGCAACCGGCAACGGCCACAAAAATGCCAAGGGGAAGGGCAAGGGGAAATCTCACGGCAAGGGTGGCAAATCCTCCGACTAGCACGCGCCTGGCGCGGTCGTTCGGCGGCCCGGCGCAACCTGGCGGCTCCGCCCTGAGGTTTGTCCCGGGCTGCGCGGGTTACGCGAACACCCTCATGACCCGCCGCGCGTCGAAGACCGACGCAGATCGAGGGGAGCCGCTCCATGAGCACAACGGTTTCGGACCGTCTGCTCGCCCGACTACGGGAGTGGGGTGTCGAGCAGGTCGGCCTCTACGACGCCAAGCTCGACCACGTCCCGGTGGTGGCCGCCGCCGCCTGGGACGCCGCGCTCACCGCCGATGGCCCCGTGGTGGTGGAGTTCCGCACGGATCCCGCCGTGCCGCCGATCCCGTCGCACGCCACCTGGGAGCAGATGGAGTCGACGGCGGCCGCGATCCTCAAGGGAGACAGCGACCGCGCCGATATGATCAAGCAAGGCGTCAAAGCCAAGATCCAGGAATTCCTCCCCGACAACCGCAAGAAGGCGGGCGAGCACGGATGACCCCACCCGCGGACCGCCCGCCGACACGCCACAACGAGGATCCGGATCAACGCGCCGACCGGCTATGGCTCGAACTGCTGCAGGAGGTGCGGGTCGCCGAGACCGGTGTGCAGATCCTGCTGGGGTTCCTGCTGACGGTGGCCTTCACGCCACGCTTCGCCGACCTGAACGGTTTCGACCGGAACATCTACATCACGACGGTCCTGCTGGGCGCCGCCGCGACGGGCGCTCTCATCGCACCCGTCTCCCTGCACCGCATCGTCGCGGGCCACCGGCTGAAGCCCGAGGCGGTGGTCTGGGGCTCCCGGTTCACCGTGGTCGGGCTGATTCTCCTGCTGGGCACGGTCGCCTCGGCGCTGCTGCTGATTCTGCGCGTGACCGCGTCCGGTACGACCGCCGTGGTGTGGGTGACCGTCATGGTGGCGTGGTTCGCGGTCTGCTGGTTCCTGCCGGCCGCCTGGCTGCGCCACCGGGAGCGGAGCGACTCGAACGGTCCGCGAGGACCCGAGGTGACGCAAGGATCCGAGCGGCCGTCGTAGGACGTGCCGGCAGTCCGTTGCATCCGGTGCCGCGGATCACTGAATGGATCACCGAAGTTGGGGCACGCGTGACCACACGGCATGGAGCGGGTCCGACCGGCGGATCCGCCGCCCGCGACACGCATCGGAGGGAATCCCATGAACTGGCGACACCGTGCGGCCTGTCGTGCAGAGGATCCCGAACTGTTCTTTCCCGTCGGCAGCTCCGGCCCGGCCCTGCTGCAGATCCAGCAGGCGAAGGCGGTGTGCCACCGCTGTCCGGTGCGGGAGGAGTGCCTGAGCTGGGCCCTCGAGGCCGGTCAGGACGCAGGCGTCTGGGGCGGGCTGAGCGAGGACGAACGACGTGCGGCGAAGCGCAGAGCGGCCCGCGGCCGTGCGATCGCCGCCCGCAAGGCCACGGACTGACCGGCTCGACACCCCCGGCACCCCTGCCGGCTCACCGGTGGGAGCCGATGGGCGCCCGACCGCGCCGTCCGAGAGCAGTGCACCTCCCCCACGCGGGATACGTGGTCTCTTGCACAGCACGCGCCGGGCACCACGCCTACTCTCGGAAGCACGCCCGCTCACCGGCCACGGAGGTTCCCCATGATCGCGTCCTGGTACGACCTGCAGGGCCCGGCCGCCGACGTCCTCCGGGTCGGTGAGCTGCCCGATCCGCAGCCCGGCCCCGGCGAGGTCCGGGTGCGTGTGCACGTGTCGGGCGTGAACCCCGGTGACACCAAGAAGCGCCAGGGCTGGCTCGGCTCGGCGATGCCCTACCCCCGGGTGATCCCGCACAGCGATGCCGCCGGTGTCGTCGACGCCGTCGGCGACGGAGTCGGCACCGTCCGCCCCGGCCAGCGGGTGTGGGTGTACGGCGCGCAGTCCTACCGGCCCTTCGGGACCGCCGCCCAGTACGCGGTCGTCCCGGAGCACTTGGCCGTGCCGCTGCCCGACCACCTCAGCGACGACCTGGGAGCGAGCCTGGGCATCCCCGGGATCACCGCCCACCGGGCCGTGTTCGGCGACGGTACGGTGGACGGCCGGATCGTCCTCGTGCAGGGCGTCCTCGGGGCCGTCGGCTCGGTGGCGGCCGTGCTGGCTCGCTGGGGCGGTGCGACCGTCATCGGCACCGTGACGCGCGGCAGCGACCTCCCCCACGTCGACCCGGCCGTGGTGTCCCACGCCGTCGCGCTGGACGAGGACGACCCGGCGAAGGCGATCCGCGCCCACGCACCGCAGGGCGTGCATCGCGTCATCGAGGTGGCCCTGTCCGACAACGCCGACCTGGACGCGGCGGTCGTCGCCGACCATGCCGTCATCGCCGCCTACGCCACCCGGACCGACCGGACCGAAGTGCCGTTCTGGCCGCTGCTGTTCGCCAACGTGACGCTGCGCCTGCTCGGCAGCGACGACTTCCCCCTGCCCGCCAAGCGGCAGGCCGTCCGCGACCTCACCGCCGCCGCTGCCGTCGGCGCTCTGACGGCGAACGTGAGCTGCCGCTACCCGCTGGAGGAGATCGCCAAGGCGCACGACCGCGTCGACGCCGGCGTACGCGGCCGCGTCCTGGTCACCCTCACCGACTGATTCCCCCTCGCGCGCAGGGCGACCGTCAGGCCGCGGAACCGGCGGGCGCTCAGTCGTCGCGGTGCTGTTTCAGCTTCTGCCAGACGGTCTCCAGTGACTGGATGTCGTCGTCGTCCAGGAGGTCGTTGAAGACCTCGGCCAGAGCCTGTCTGCGGGTGGCGTCGGCCGCCGCGAAGGCCTCTCGGCCGGCCGGAGTGAGGGTGATCCGCACCGAGCGGGCGTCGGATGGGGCGGTGCTGCGCTCGATCAGGCCACGGGCCTGCAGCGCGTCCGCGACGCGGGAGACCTGGCTGCGGCTGAGGAGGGTTTTCGCGCCGAGGTCGGACGCGGCCACCGGTTCGCTCTGGCCGTGCAGCCACAGCATCACCTCGAACCACGACAGCGGCAGGTCATGGGCGCGGACGAGGGCGCGGTCGACGCGCGCGGTGAGCGTGGTGCCGGCCCAGACCAGGCCGTAGAAGGCGTGATCCCGGGCGGCCAGATCACCCAGGTTTATGTCGGCTCGTGGCATGGCGCAATCCTACGCGATTTGCGTGCGTGCACACACAGACGTATGGTGTGTGTGCACGCACACTATATCCGGGGGTCATCTCCCGACCCCCGGCAGAGACGAGGCCCGCATGTCCGCCCAGCCCGCCCAGCCCCAGAAGACCGTCCTGATCACCGGCACCTCCTCCGGCATCGGCCTGGCGACCGCCGTGGCCGCGGCTCAGGCCGGATGGCTGACCGTCGCCACGATGCGCGACCCGGGCAAGGCCGACGCCCTGCGCAAGGCGGCCGCCGAGGCCGGAGTCACCGACCGCATCCAGATCAAGCGCCTGGACGTGGTCGACCCCGACTCCGTGGCCGACTGCCTGACCGAGGTCATCGCCGAGCACGGTCGGCTGGACGCGTTGGTCAACAACGCCGGAGCCGGACACGTGGGCACCATCGAACAGGGCACCGTCGCGGACGTCCGCGGGACGATGGAAGTGAACTTCTTCGGCGTCGTGGAGGTCACCCGGGCCGCGCTGCCCCACCTGCGGGCATCCCAGGGACGGGTGCTGACCGTCACCAGCGTCGGCGGCGTGGTCGGGCAGCCGTTCAACGAGGCCTACTGCGCTGCCAAGTTCGCGGTCGAAGGCTTCATGGAGTCCCTCGCCCCGGTGGCAGCCACCGTCGGCGTCTCGGTGACCGTGATCGAACCAGGCGCCGTGGCCAGCGAGTTCGTTGCCAGCCAGAGCCTCGACGTCCCGGCGCTGACCGCGGCAGCCGGACCGTACGGACCCGCCCTCCAGGCCTACATCGACCGGACCATGAAAGCCTTCGGCTCCGCGCAGACCCCGGCCCAGGCCGCCGCACCGATCATCGACGCCCTCACGGCGGACCGGCCGGCGTTCCGCGTCCAGACCTCCGACCGGGCCCGCGACTTCGTCGGCACCAAGCTCGCCGACCTCGACGGCTCCACCATCCAGAGCCTCACCGGCACCTGGGTGACCGGCTGACCCGGACGTCCCCGGTTCCACCGCGTCGACCGGCTGCGGAACGCCGGTCTCCGCCCCCCGGTAGCTGGTCCGATCAGTAGTCCTTCAGGACGAGGCCATTGACCACCTGGCCGAAGTCCTGGACCTCGATATCGGCGATGGCCTCACCTTGAGCAGCACCCGTCTCGGCCGCGATGCGGGCCATGTTGGTGAGGGCGAGCTGCTGGTTCTCCGCCACGTAGCCGCGCAGGGCGTCCTGATAGGCGGGGTAGGCGATCCGGTGGTCACCGTGGGCGGCCTTCAGTTCGCCCGCCAGCACGTAGGCACCGACCATGGCCATGCTGGTGCCCTGCCCCGACATGGGCGAACCGCAGTAACCGGCGTCACCGACCAGGACCACCCGCCCGCGCCACCACTGGTCCAGGTGGATCTGGCTCATCGAGTCGAAGTGGAAGTCGGGCGCGTCCCACATGTACTGCAGTGCACGGGGAAACTCCCAGCCGACATCGGACAGACGGTCGTGGACCAGCTTCTTCTGCGCCTCGGTGTCGCGGTAGTCGTAGTCGACAGGTTCCGGTGCCTCGAATCCCGCGAAGACCCGGATCTCGGCGTTGCCGCGGGCGGTCATGATCGCACCGCCTGCGGTGCCGCCCTGGTGCCAGACCTGCCAGCGGTCCAGCTCGAGGTAGTTGGGGGCGGTGAAGACCGACAGGTAGGTGCCGAGGTGGGTGATGTACTCGGACTCCGGGCCGAAGGCCAGCCGCCGGGTGTTGGAGTGCAGCCCGTCGGCGCCCACCACCAGGTCGAAGGTGCGCGGATCGGCGTTCTCAAAGGTGGCGTGGACCCCTTGCGCGTCCTGGGCAAGGGCGACGATGGAGTCGTCGAAGAGATACTCGACGCGGTCGACGGCGGCCCGGAAGAGCACCTGGCACAGGTCGTCGCGGAGGATCTCGACATCCGGGGTGGCGAATTCACCGCCGCTGATGGTGCCTTCCGTACTGCGGTAGAGCTCCTTACCGGTGGCGTCGACCATCGACATGCCTCGCATGTCGGTGGCCAGGCTCCGCAGCTCGTCCAGCACGCCCATCCGCTCGGCGACTTCCAGCGCCGGGCCGCGCACATCGACCGCCTGACCGCCCGGTCGAAAGGCAGGGGCGCGTTCCACGACGGTGACCTCGAAGCCGTACTCGGCCAGCCAGTAGGCGAGAGCCGGTCCGCCGATGCTGGCGCCGGAGATGAGGACGGTGCTGCTCTGCATGGTGTGCTCCTTGCGAGTGCCGCTCGGGCCGATCCCGTGCGCTGCTCAGAGACTCCCTGGGGCCGCGCACCGCGCGCTGACCGCTCGCTGACCATGGGTGGACGGACCTGGTGCGACTGGCTGGGCCACCGGCCTCATGAGGCCGGGCGACCCGCGCCGCAACGCGTAGGCGCCGTGCCGAAGCCGGCACGGCGCCTACAACGGATCCGCAGGATTCCGGTTACTTCGTGTCGCCGAAATTCCAGACGGCGCGGGGGCCGGGGCCGACGGTGAGCGTCGAGTGCCCGAGCCGCTCCTCGTGCCGGTACAGGACGGACCGGTTGAGCGACATCTCGACCTGGCGCAGACCCACCTTGTCGCGGGCGACAGCGTCGAGTCGGATCGTGGTGCCGCCGCCCTGCGCAACGACGCCGCCTGCCACGGAGTGCACGCGGAACCCGCCGGCCTTCAGCAACGGCACCGTACTGGCAAGGTCGCGTTCGGTGACCGCGAGACGGACCAGGGTCACATCGCGCATCAGATGGCTGCGGTAGTCGTCGGACAGGTACCGCTCCCGGCCGACGTCACCGGGGTAGCTGGCCGGCTCGGTCTTGCTGCGCGGGTCGGCGAAGTACTCCGGCAGGTACTCCATCCCCCAGGCGCCGAAAGTGTCGTACTGGTCGGTGGTGAACACCGCGTCGAACCACGGCACCGGCACGCCGTCGCCGAAGTCTCGCGTCTGGCGGAACCCGATCGGGTTGGGGGTCCCCTGATCCCGCAAGCGCTGGGTCACCGTCGCCAGGTCGCCGGCCCGCTCTGCTGAGACCCCCATCCCGGCGGAACCGAGAACAGAGTCCTGGCCGGGCAGATCGCCGATCCCGAACAGTTCGAGGTAGGTCTGGCGGCCCATCAGATAACGACCGGTCCAGGTCTCGCCGCCGGTACCCGTCGTGGTGCGGACCTGGAAGTTGGCGAAGTTCCGCAGGTATTCGGAGTGCTCGATGGCATCGGCCGTCTCGCGGTCGAACACGCCGTAGGCATGGTTGTAGAACAGCAACTGCCGATCGGACGACGTCCGGCTCTCCCCGGCCCACGCGGTCCCCACACCCCCCTGAACCACTCCGGTGAGAACCACAGCAAGAACCATGACCATGCGCAGCATTCGGCGAAGCAGCATGTAAATGATCGTAGGACGCAGGGGACCGCATTGGCTGCCGGTTCGAGCAAAGGCAGACCGCCATCGCGGAATCCGGCACAGGCCGCGGCATCGCCGTCCGGTGTCACCGCGGCCCCGCTCAGCGGTGACCGGGCGAGTTCCGCCAGGGGATCCCGCCCGGCCACGGGTGCGACAGGAGACCTGCCACAAGGGGCCGTCGATCAGGCGCTGCGTGTGGTCTTACGGCGGCGGGTGATGATCACGGCGCCGACGCCGAGCGCGAGCACGGTGGCTCCACCGGTAGCCGTCCAGGTCATCCCTTTGCCGCCACCGGATTCGGCGAGGCTGTCACCGGAATGGCTGCCGTCCGCTGACGGGCCGCCGTCCGCTGACGGGCCGCCGGACGACGCGGGCGTCTGTTCACCGGCCTTGCCCGCCTTGATGTAGAGCCGCGCAATGTTGTTCTCGTAGTCGGCGGTCGGATCCTCACGCGTGACGGCGACCATACCGGCGTACTGTCCGGAGACGGGCTGCAGCGGTGTGATGTGGAAGGCGAACTCCGCACGCTGACCGGGCTTGAGCGGCACGCGGCTGAAGCAGTGATAAATCATCACGTTCTGCGGAAGCGGATAGGCGGAGAGCCCTTCCGGACCTCCTTGGTTGCTGGTGCAGCCCTTCGGTGTTGCAGTCACCCGGACCGTCGACGGGAAGAGCACACTGATCCACACCGTGCCGTGGAAGTCGTCATCGACAGTGCTGAAGGCACTCGTTCCGGTGTTGCGTGCGACGAATGTCGCGACGGTGTCCTTGCCTGTCACGGAGCTGAGGGTGCCGCCCTCGGCGGAAATGTCCGTGACGTTTCCGGTGACCAAGTCGGTGTAGTAGAGGTTGTTGTAGGAGTCGATGTCGTGTGTCGCGTCCAGAGCGCGCGCACGGGACGCGGTGACCGGCACGAGGCTGAGCTCGTCGCCCGTACCCCGCTTGCCCTCCGGCTCACCGACCCAGTCGTCCCCCACGAGACCCGCGCCGTACTGGATCTGGTCCCCGTGCCCGCCGGCCGGGATGGCCAGCGTCAGAGGATCCTTGAGCTCCATCGTCTGGCCAGGCTTGATCACCGTGTCCTTGAAGGTGCAGTAGGCGCCGCTCTGACCGCGGTCGCTCTGCTCGTAGACGCAGTTGCTGTGGTTGCCCAGGACCGTGGCCACCTCGTACTGATCGTGCACGAACAACACGACGCCCTTGCCGTCCTGGCTGCCCAGGTTGGTGACACGCAAGGGGAGGGCGGTGTGCGCACCAGGGGCGGCCTTGATCGAGCGTCCCAGGTCGTTGAGGGCCAGATCCGGGCCGTCGCCCGCGGTCACCTTGACGGTGTCCTGTGGCACGTGCGGGTCGTGCGACTCCGTCGCATTCTTGGCGGTCACCTTGAAGATGACGTCGCCGCTCTCGCCGCCCTTCGCGCCGGCCGCGGCACGCACACCCACGGAGAAGCCACCTCTCGACTGTGCGTCGCTGAGAACGCAGAGCTCATGGAGGTGGTCGGTGGTGTATGAGCAACCTGCCGGGAGGGCGAGTTCTCCGAACCCACGCAGAGCGGATCCGTCGACCTCGACCTTGACGCCGCGCAGTAGGTCGCCGTTCGCAATCCAGCTCCGGAAGGTGAGACTCAACGGCCGGTAGCCGTCTCCGTGCCCGCCCGTGCGCAGCGGAACGGTCCGGGAGAAGCCGGTCTCGACAGAGAAAACGTCCTTGGAGGCGGCGTTGGCCGCAGTCGCGCCCGTGCCGATGGACACGCCGGCGAGGACTGCGAGGAACGCGGCGGCACCACTCAGGGCGCGCCGCGTGAATATTGGTGTCATCTCGTCCTTCAGTCACAGAAGTTTCACGGCGCATCGTAAGCCCCACCGGATTCCCCCTATTCTAAAGGCCGGACAAAGAAAGAAGGGAGGCAACTCCTCCGGATTGTCGAGGCGAACATTCCGCTTTTCGCTGATGAGCGGCATAGGCGACGCAAGAGAATGCCAGGACTGGTTCCGGCAAGGCATTGACGCGAAAGGTAGTGTCGTGATCGCTGTCACCGAGCGGCGGTTCGACGTACTGGTGCCACCACTCCGACCAGTGCCGCACCCGGCCGTGGCGCAGCAGGTGTTCCTCCAGTTCGGCGAACCGGGGCCGCAGGCACCGATCTCCACACCGATGGCGTTGCCGTGCAGTACGGCTTCCTCCTCGGCAGGCGCCGCCTCCGGCGCTCCTGGATCAGCGCCGGGCTCGGCCGGGTGGTCCGCGCGCGGGTCCCACTGGAAGACATCGCGGACGCACGGGGGGCGGTGCGGGCCGCAGCGAGAACGCGTTGACGCCGCGGAGTTGTTCAGTCGCCCGGCCGGCCGGCGTTCCACCCGTGTTCGAGGAGCTCGAAGGCGCGGATGAGCGCCTGGTAGGAGTCGGCCTGCCCGCGCACGGCGTGGGGGGCTTCGAGGGCGAAGTGGGCGAGGGCGGCGCACGTCGGATCGGCGGCTGGGGCTCCGGCCTCCTCGGCGATCGCGTGGGCGAGGGCGGTTTCGTGGCGCAGCCACATGCTCTGGCCGTAGTCGCGCAGGGCGGGGGTGCTGTCCACGAGGTTGCTGAAGGCGGCGAAACGGCCGTCGGTGTCGGCGGCGACGATCCGGTGGCGCAGGGCGTGCTCGCACAGCGCCGCGGGAATCGACTGGCCTTCGGCCCGTTGACGCACAGCGGCCAGCAGGAGTGCTTCCTGGTCGGTCTCCTCGTCGAAGACGAGGGCCTCCTTGACCGGGAAGTGCTTGAACAGCGTCGTGGTGGACACATCGGCCGCGTCCGCGATCTCCCGGATGCCGACCTGGTCGTATCCGCGCTCGAGGAACAGACGCAGGGCCGCATCGGCGAGCGCCTGACGGGTGGCGGCCTTCTTGCGCTCGCGGCGTCCTGCCGGCGCCTGCTGCGGAGTGCCGGTCGTCGTTTCGGTCATGCCGGCACTCTACTCCAAAGTTGAACAACTGCAAAAGTTGTACCGTTGCACTTATTGAGTTGATGTGCTCTTCTGAATGAGGGCCGCGGACGCTCCCCGGCTCATGAACCCCTCCTCCCGCGCTTCCCCACCCCTCGCACCCATCCGCACAGCGAACGGAGCACACCCATGAACACCACCACCCCTCGCATAGCGATCATCGGCGCCGGCCCCGGCGGCCTCGTCTGCGCCCGCATCCTCCAGCAGCACGGCCTGACCCCCACCGTCTACGACCTGGACGCCTCCCCCACCGCCCGCGACCAGGGCGGCACCCTCGACATGCACCCCGAATCCGGCCAGCACGCACTGCGCGCAGCCGGTCTCCTGGAGGAGTTCCTCACCCTGGCCCGCCCCGAGGGCCAGCAGGTGCGGCTGGTCAGCCGCGACGGACGCGTCCTGTTCGACGCCGCCCCGCCCGGGACCGACCCCGAAGTGGGCAACCCCGAGATCGACCGTGGCCAGTTGCGCGACCTTCTGCTCGACTCCCTCAAGCCGGACACCGTGCGATGGGGACACCAGCTCACCCGCGCCGCATCACTCGGCGACGAGGGCACCCACCGCCTGCACTTCACCGACGGCACCACCGCGGAAGTCGACCTCGTCATCGGCGCCGACGGCGCCTGGTCGAAGGTCCGCCGGCTCCTGTCCGACGCCCTGCCCGACTACACCGGCGTCACCTTCGTCGAGGCCGGCCTCGACGACGCCGACACCCGCCATCCCCAGCTCGCCGCCCTCACCGGCGACGGCACGATGCTGGCCCTCGACAACAACCAGGGGGTCATCGCCCAGCGCACCAGCGGCGGACACATCCGCACCTACCTCGGCATGCGCACCGACGAGAACTGGCACCAGCGGGCCGGACTCGACCTGACCGACGCCACCGCCGTACGCGAGGCCCTCCTCAAGGAGTTCGCCGGCTGGAGCCCCGACCTGCTCGCCTTCATCACCGACACCGACACCGGCTACGTCAACCGCCCTCTGTACGCCCTGCCCGTCCCCCACACCTGGCGCCACACCCCCGGCGTCACCCTGCTCGGCGACGCCGCCCACCTCATGTCCCCCTTCTCCGGCCTGGGCGCCAACCTCGCCATGCTCGACGGCGCCGACCTCGCCCGCGCCGTCATCAGGCACCCCACCATCGACGACGCGATCACCGCCTACGAGGACGTCCTGCTGCCCCGTTCCGTCGAAGCCGCCGAAGGAGCGGCGGAGGGCATCGACGGAGCCTTCGCTCCCGACAGCGCCGACCAGACGCTCGCCCACATGACCCAACACCACTGACGAACCAACCGAACCACAGCAGGAATCAGGCCGATGACCACCTTCGGCCATCATCGGACACGGCGGATCGCGGACTGATTCCGGCGGGAGAGCCCGCAGTCAGTCGATGGAGAGCTCGCCCATCGCACTCCAGCCGGTCGCGTCTTCGATCGTCGTGCTCACGATGTCGGGCGTACGGCGCAGCAGGGGGCGCATGCGCTCCAACGCCGCCCGGAAATGATCGGAGTTCACGTGCGCTGCGGCCGCGTCGTTCTGGAATGCCTCCACCAGAACGTAAGTGTTGGGCTCTTCGAGGCTACGCGACCACTCGAACCACAGATTGCCCGGCTCGGCCCGGGTGCCACTGGTGAAGGCGTCGACGTGCGTCGGCCACTCATCCGCATACTCGGGCTTCACGGGGAACTTGACGACAATAAAGATCATCCGGTGATTTTAGGCCATCCGGAACATCCTGCGCCGGGACACGCTCCTACCGGGAAACCCCAGGACATCCGGACAGTGGCAGAGCGGCGGAAGGACCCGGGCGCCTGAGCAGGCTGCTCTTCACGGTCACCTGGGGACGGCGGTCAGGGACGGCGGCGCCGGCCTGCCGGACGTGCCGCCGGTGACCGGCCCCATCGTGTCGTCCCTCTTCCAGGGGCCGACACCCAGCTTCCCTGTCGAGCCCAGGTCGAGTTCGGGGATCACCGTCATCGGGGCGGCACCGGGCTTCGCCCACACCCTCACGTACGGGGCGTTCACCGGATCGCCGGCGCCGGCTTCGTAGGTGTTGCGCCAGACCATATCGGCGTAAGCGCTCTCGCCCGGCTTCAGGACCAGTTGCTGGGGCACCCCGTCGGCTCCGGAGCTCGCGGTGATCGCGCTGCCGCCGTGGAGGACCTTCACGCTGCTGACGGGCTTGTGGCCCTCGTCGAGGATCTGAAGCTGCGGGTAGCCGTTGAGCCGGTAAGTCTGTGTACCGCAGTTCCGCAGGTGGAGACCAACGGCGCGCAGTCCCATGGCGGCGTCGCCCTTGTCGACGTACACACTCACTCCCGAGAGCGGACAGGCGCCACCCGCCGGGGCCGCTTCGGCGGTGGGGACGCTCCTGACCTTGGTGATCCGCACGCCTGCCTTACCCTTGGCCTTTCCGTCCGTATGCGAGTGCATCGCGTCGACAGCGAAGACCCGCTTCACGGACCGACCCGGTGCGACGGACGGAACCGTCTGCTCCATGGACGACGGTTCCCTGCCGGAGTCCGGCAGGAACGCGAAAGCGATCGTGTAGGTGAAGGGTTCGGCGCCGTGGTTGGTGACCTCGAACTCGGCGCAGGCGCTGGAACCGCTGCTGAATCCCGTGATCCTCACTCCGTCCTTCTCAAGACCGGAAGGGGATCCAGGCGGCGCCATATCGCTGGGCGCGACCCACGTGTCGGAGGACCGCGCGCCGCAGGATGCTGTGCCGGATGGATCCGCGGAGTCGGCTCCCTCCGCCCGTGGCGAGCCGCCGCCCGACGAGGCGACCCTCTGCGTTCCGCAAGCCGTGAGCACAAGAACGCCGGCCACGACGAGGGGAAGGGTGAGGGAGACGCTACGCATTCGGTGAGTCGATCAGGCTTGGACCGGGTCAGCCATGACGGGAGTCACAGCGGTGGTAACAGGCCTGTCACAGAAGGGAGGAGCCGTGCGGAGAGGGGCCTGACGAGGAGCCGGCCGTGCTCGCGGACCTGAGCTGAATCCGGTCGCGAAGGTAGTGTGAGCGGCTTGTGCCTGTTCGGGCGACCTCGTAGGAAAGAGAGTCAGACCATGGCCGCGCCTTACCCGCCGATCGAACCCTACGACCACGGCATGCTCCCCACCGGGGACGGCAACCTCGTCTACTGGGAGGCCTGCGGCAACCCCGACGGCAAGCCCGCCCTGGTCGTCCACGGGGGCCCCGGTTCGGGCTGCTCGACCGGCCGCCGCAGCTCCTTCGACCCGGAGCGCTACCGGATCATCCTCTTCGACCAGCGGGGATGTGGACGCAGCACACCCCACGCAAGCGATCCGGCCGCCGACATGGACCTCAACACCACCGAACACCTGATGGCCGACATGGAGCAGTTGCGCGAGCATCTCAATGTCGAACGGTGGCTGCTCTTCGGCAGCTCCTGGGGTTCCACGCTCAGCCTCGCCTACTCCGAGCGGTACCCGGAACGAGTTTCGGAGATCGTCCTCGTCGCCGTCACCAGCACTCGTCGCACCGAGATCGACTGGCTCTACCGGGGGGTGGGCCGCTTCTTCCCCGAGGCCTGGGAGCGGTTCCGCGACGGTGTTCCCACGGCCGACCGCGACGGTGACCTCGTCGGGGCGTACGCACGCCTCATGAACAACCCCGACCTAAACGTACGGACCAAGGCCGCGCTCGACTGGTGCGCCTGGGAGGACGCGGTCCTGTCCGCGGAACCCAACGGCGCACCCACCCCGTACAGCGACAGGCCGCCCCTCGCCATGCTCGCCTTCGTCCGGATCTGCGCGCACTACTTCGCACACGGAGCCTGGCTGGAGGAGGGCCAGCTGATCCGCGACGCGGGACGTCTGGCGAACATCCCCGGCGTCCTCATCCACGGCCGCCTCGACATGAGCGGACCGCTGGACACGGCCTGGGAACTCAGCCGCGCCTGGCCCGGCTCGGAATTGATCGTCATCGACGACTCGGGGCACAAGGGCAGCGCGACGATGAGCGCTGCACTGTACGAGACCTTCGAGCGGTTCGCGCCACGATGACCTCAACTGGCCCGGCTGGGCACGCCGGCCTGGCCGGGCCGGCGTGCATCGCGGCCAGGCCCCATGGTCAACGACCGGCGCTGTACGCGCCGTTCAGTACCGCACCGGGAGAGCGAGCAGTCCCCGGGCCCGCATCGAGGGCCGCCACCGCAGAGTGTCGGGTGGAACGTCGAGGGCGAGGTGGGGAAAGCGGTCGAGGAGCGCGATGAGGGCGATCTCGGTCTCCATGCGGGCCAGTGGCGCGCCGAGGCAGTAGTGGATGCCGTGCCCGAGGGCGAGGTGGCCGGTGGCGTCGCGGGTGATGTCGACGTGGTCGGGATCGGCGAACTGGCCGGGGTCACGGTTCGCCGCGGCCAGGGACAGCAGGACGGTCTCGCCGGCCGGGATCGTGACACCGCCGATGGCGATGTCCTCCAGTGGGAAGCGACGGATCGCCAGCGGTGCGGGCCCGTCGTGCCGGGCGAGCTCCGCGACCGCGCCGTCGACCCGGCCCGGTTCCGCCCGCAGCGCTTCGAGTTGGTCGGGGGCGGTCAGCAGGGCCAGGGTGGCGTTGCCGATGAGGTGGATGGTGTTTTCGTAGCCGGCGAACAGGATGAGGAAGACCAGTGACATCAACTCGTCCTCGCTGAGCCGGTCCTCGTCGCCCTCCCCGGCCCCGAAGCGGTCCTGATGGCTCTCGTCCCGTGCGGCGATCATCGCGGAGAGCAGGTCGTCGGCGGGGTGGGACCGCTTGTCGGCGATCAGGTGGGTGAAGTACCCCAGCATGCTCCCGACCGCTTCCTTGGCGCGCGAGGGCTGGGCGGGGTCCGGGGTGATGAGGGCATCGGTCCAGGACCGGAAGTCCTGGCGGTCGGCCGGAGCCACCCCGAGCAGGTCGCAGATGACGGTGATCGGCAGTGGGGCCGCGTACGAGGCGATCAGATCGGTACGACCGTGCGGGGCGATGGCGTCCAGCAGGTCGTCGGCGATCCGCCGGATCGGGGCGCGCAGCTCCTCGATCCGGCGGGGCGTGAACGCCTGCGAGACCAGTCGGCGGATACGGGTGTGGTCCGGCGGGTCCATGTTCAGCAGGTTCGCGTCCAACGCGGGCGGCAGGGCGAGTCCTTGGTAGCCGCCGGGCCGCGCGTTGCGCTTGTCCAGAGCGAGCCGCGGATCCGCCAGCGCCCGGCGCACATCGGCGTAGCGGGTGATCAGCCAGGCCGGCAGTCCGTCCGTACCGGTGATCCGGTGAACGGGCCCGGCCTCGCGCAACCGCGCGTACACGGCGTGCGGATCGTCGATCAGCTCGGCGGGGTCAAAGGACTGCGGAGGGCCGGACGTTGTGGTGGGCATGAACCCACCCTAGATTCCCCACCTCGCCATCTCACGTCCGGTAGCGCACCGAACTACCGCCTGCACAGGCGACCTGCGACGGCCCTGTGGACGGAGCAGTTCGGGATGTCCCGGAAACCCGACCGGCGGACGAGCGCTTCGTTCAAGACCGGGTGGCACCGTGCGATCGAGACTGCCCGCATGACCGAACGAACCTTCACCCCAGCACTGGGCCGTGTCGCCCGGGTGCGGGTGCGGGTGCGGGTGCGGGTGCGGGTGCGGCACCGCAATGGCGGGTCGGCATGGGGGACGCGCTGGTGGAGGTCATCGGCGCGGATGTGGCGAGCACCGTGGCCTCCAGCCTGGTCCTTCACCAATGTCCGGTCGTGATGAAGGGGCGAAGGCGCTGGGGTGACAGCCCGGCCGTCGCGGCGAGACCCGGCATCGGAACTGACCAGGGTCGTCATCGCCAGGATGCGATGCCGCGTCATCGGCGGCACGATCAGCGCCTTGGCGCGGTGGTGGGTGCCGTAAGCGTCCACCATGGTCACCTCGCCCTGGACGGCGATGGCGACTTGGAAGGCGGCGTGGGCATGCAGCGAGCCCGCCGCCGACGGGCCCCGGTACACGGCGTTGCCCTCGCGGATGGCGAATCCCGGCACCATCTCCGCCCCCACCTCCACACCCTCGATACTGCCAGGCAGACACGACACCAGCGGCCGGGTCCTGGAGATGGTGTCCTGTCCGGGGCCTGCCGCTAGTTCTGCTGGGTCTCCACGAGACCTGACTCGTAGGCGGCGATCACCGCTTGGGCTCGGTCCCGGACGCTGAGCTTGTCGAAGATGCTGGTGATGTAGTTCTTGACGGTGGAGACGGTGATGTCCAGCGCGCGGGCGATCTCCGCGTTGTCGAGGCCGGTGGCGATCAGGCGCCACACCTCGACCTCGCGGGGCGTGAGTTCATTGAGGCTGATCGGTGGCTTCTGCGGACGGTGCGGGGCTCTGACGTAGGTGGAGATGAGCCGGGTGAGCAGCCGGGGCGCGACGGTGGCCTCACCCGCGTGGACGATGTGGATCGCCGCGACGAGTTCCTCCGGGGAGATGTCCTTGGGCAGGAATCCGTAGGCGCCGGCGCGGAGCGCGCCCACGACGTACTCGTCCATGTCGAAGGTGCTCAGGGCCAGCACACGGCAGTCGGGGAGCGCGGCGGCGAGCTGCTCGGTCGCCTGGACACCGTCGAGGACGGGCATCCGGATGTCCATCACGACGACGTCCGGCCGGAAGCGGTGCGCGAGGGCGACGGCCTGTTCGCCGTCCTCAGCCTCGGCCACCACCTCGAACGCCGGGTCGGGGGAGAGGATGAGTGCCAGGCCGCGCCGTACCAGCGGCTGGTCGTCGGCGATCAGCACGCTGATCTTCTGCTGCGGGACTGCGCTCATCGGAGGAGTTCCGCTCTCTCATCCGCTGCCAGTGGCAGGCTGGCCGCCACCCTGAATCCGCCGCCGTCCAGCCCGCCGGTCTCCAGGGTGCCGCCCTGCAGGGCGACACGTTCGTGCATGCCGATCAGCCCGTAGCCGGTGCGGGACGCCGCTGCCGTTTCCAGCGCTCCCACGGGCACCAGCGCGCCCGCGCCGTCATCGAGGACCTCGACGTCAACGCGGTCCGGGAGATACGTCAGCTGTACCGACGCGCGGGCCCGGCCGGCGTGTTTGCGAGCGTTGGTGAGTGCTTCCTGTACGACCCGGAACACGGTGAGCCCGACGGTCGGCGGCAGTGGTCGCTCCTGGCCGCAGACCCGGAACTCGGTGGGCAGGCCGGCCAGCCGGGACTCGGTGACGATGCGGTCGATGTCATCGGCTCCGGGTTGGGGTGCGTGCGGCGCGAGCTCCGGTTCGTCGCCCGCGCGCAGGACGTCGAGGAGCTGGCGCATCTCGCCCAGGGCCATCCGCCCGGAGGACTCCAGGGTGAGCAGCGCGTCCCGCGCGGCTTCGGGGTTGCCCGCGAGGTTGGCTCGTGCCCCGCCGGCCATCAGCTGCATGGTGGTGATGTGGTGGGCCACGATGTCGTGCAGTTCCCGGGCGATGCGACGCCGTTCGTCGGCCACCGCTCGGTCGGCCAGCAACCTGCGGGTCGCCGCGACCTCCTGTTGCCAGCGCCTGACCACGATCGCCGTTATGACGACGATAAGGACGGCGAGGACATTGGCAAGGACGTCCGTCCTCGACGTGGTCCGCCCGAAACTCTGACTCAGCAGCGTCAGGAGCACCGTCACGATGGACACCACCGCTGTGATCGGACCGGAGCAGACCCGGGCCGCCGAGTACAGGCCCACCGTGATGACCGCTCCGAAGTGGCTCGGCAGCGACGAGGACAGATTCAGCACCGCGGTGAAGGCCAGCACGGCGATGAACGCCGGCATCGGATGGCTACGGCGGGCCAGCAGCGGCAGAGCGGACAGGACGACGAGAAGGACTCCAGGGACCGTGACGGAACCGTCCTCGGTCTGGCTGCCGATCAGGTAACCGAGAAGGTCCACGACTGCGGCCCCGACGGCAACGAGCCCGTCGTTGCGCGTCCACGGCAGCGCGCCGGGAATCAGTGGCGCGGTGTACCGGCGCGTTCGCATGGTGCCCCTCCCTGTTCTCGGCCCTCCGGGTGCTCCCCCGGGCGGACGACCTGCTGGCTGATCCATTCTCGCATCGGGCCGAGGGCCGTACATTCCCCCTGCGGCTGATCTTCGACCAGGACCACGGTCCTGGTCGGGGACCATTGCCGGACCCCGGACCCCTGATCGTGTTCATCCTCTGCTCGGACGATCTCCAGGGCCCCCGCGTGATGGTCTGGAAACCGGCCGGGATCCCCCGGCGATGAAGTCCATTTGCCGGAGGACACAGTGATCCGCGCCCTGACCGGATTCTCCACCAGAAACCCGTGGAAGGTCATCGCCGTCTGGGCGGTGCTGGGTATCGTTCTGACCGCTCTGAGTTCGACGTTGATCTATCGGGTCACCCAGAACCAGACCGGGGATTTCCTGCCCAAGACGTATGACTCGGCCGCCGCGCTGAAAATCGCCGAGGACCAATTCGGGGTGAAATCCGACGCCAATACGGTCACCGTGCTCGTCGCCCGACCGGACGGCAAGGCCCTCACCGCGGCGGACCAGCAGCGGGTCGGCGCCGAGGCCGAGAAACTCGGCCGGCACCGGGTCACCATGCCCAAACCCAAGGACGGCGGACCGTCCTTCCTGCTCAAGGACTATTCACAAACGCCCCGGGTCACCCCGGCAATGATGGCGCCCGACCGGAGTTTCGAGCTGCTCTCCGCAGAGCTGGTCGGCAATTCCACGGCCCCCGGAATGCAGGACCTCTACCGGGCCTTCCGGGATGACGCCCGCGCGCAATTCACCGACGCGGGAATGCGCACCGGATTCACCGGCGGCCTGGCCGACACCGTCGACACCACCGACGCCGGTGAGACCGCCTCGAAGATCACGTCGATGCTCGTCATCGGGCTCATCGTGCTGCTCAATGTGCTGGTCTTCCGCAGCGTTCTCGCGGCATTGCTGCCACTGCTCGCCGTCGTCTTCATCGGCGGTGCGGCGTCGGGTGCCGTCGTCGGCGCCGCGATGCTCACCGGAATCAAACTGGACCCGGGCACCCCCTCACTGATCAGTGTGGTCCTGCTCGGCATCGGCACCGACTACCTGCTGTTCCTGCTGTTCCGCTTCCGCGAACAGCTGCGGGCGCACCCGGAGCAGAACGCCCGCACGGTGGCCGGTGAGGTATCCGGCCGAGTGGGCAACGCCATCACCTCGGCGGCGCTGACCATCGTGGCCGCCTTCGCCACACTCGGGGTTGCGTCCTTCGGACAGTTCCGGGTGCTCGGTCCGGCCATCGCCGTCTCGGTCCTGGTCATGCTGCTGGGCAGTCTCACCTTGATGCCGGCCATGCTGGCGGCAGCCGGCCGCAAGATGTTCTGGCCCTCCCGGGCCCTCAAGCGCGAGCCCCGTCCGGGCTCTGCCGCCCGCTTGGGCGACCTGGTCGCACGCCGGCCGCTGATGATGCTCGTCGCCTCCGTCGTCATGCTGGGCGCGCTGTCCGCCGGGCTGGTCGGGATCCGGATGGACTACGGCCTGCACAACGGAGGACCGCAGACCGCGGCCGCGACCACCGCCACCGAGATCTCCCGTGCCCTGCCGGCCGGCGTATCGGACCCGACGAGCGTCTTCGTCACCGCCAAGGACGGCGGCACCCTGCGCTCGGACCGGCTCGACGCCCTCTCCCAGGCTCTCACCAAGGTCAAGGGCGTGGGCCAGGTGGGCAAGACCACCCTGAACCAGGACCACCGCGCCGCTCGGATCGACCTCTACCTGACAGCGGATCCGCAGAGCCAGCAGGCACGTGACCTGGTCTCCGGGCCGGTCCGGGATACGGTCGCCGCGCACACACCCACCGGTTTGACAGCACATGTCGGCGGGACGGCAGCGATCTTCGCCGACATATCGACCGCGGTCGACCATGACCTGAAGATCGTGTTCCCGGTCGCGGCCGTGCTGATCTCTCTGATCCTGCTCGTGCTGCTGCGAAGCCTGCTCGCGCCGATGATCCTCATGCTCTCCGTCGGCCTCGGCTTCGCCGCCACCCTCGGCGCCTCCACCCTGCTGTTCCAGCGCCTGTTGAACAAGCCGGGCGTCGCCTTCACCCTGCCCCTGGTGCTGTTCCTGTTCGTCGTCGCGCTGGGCACCGACTACAACATCCTGATCAGCGACCGCATACGGGAGGAGATGGAACGGCCGGGACCGGCCCGCGCAGCCGTGGCCCGTGCCGTACGGCACACCACGCCGGCCATCGCGACCGCGGGGCTGGTACTGGCCGGCTCCTTCGCGAGTCTCGCGGCCACTCCGTCGAGCCAGCAGGTCGGCTTCGCGACAGCCCTCGGCATCATGCTCTCCGCGTTCGTCCTGTCGATCGTGCTGGTGCCCGCACTGGCCGCCCTGCTCGGCCGCAGCATCTGGTGGCCGGTCCGCCCCGGCAAGCACGCAAGCCGTCACCCGCAACACCACACGAACGTGCCGACGCAGGAGCGTGACCGGATCCCGTCCTACTGACCGTGCAATCCACGGTGTCCCCGCTCACGAGCGGGGACACCCGCGCGCGGCCTGGTCAGCCGGCCTTGGACAGCGCCTGCGGTGCGTAGATCTCGACTGCATCCATCAGACGGCCCACCCTCCGAGTGGTCCCCGACCCGTCACCGACCGTCCCGGACGCCGGCCGCGCCGTGGAATCATCAGGATGTGATGGGCGACTGGGAGTGGGACGACACGCTGTTCCTCGGCACAGCCACCTACTACGGGCGCGGGAGGCTGCCCTACGCTCCCGGGCTCGCGGACCTGCTGGCCACGGCCGTACAGCTCGACGGGCGGGGGCGTTTGCTCGATGTGGGATGTGGTCCTGGCACCCTCGCCCTGAGCCTGGCGCACCTGTTCGGCGAGATCGTCGGTCTGGACCCGGACGGTGGAATGCTCGCCGAAGCCGAGCGCGGGGCCGCACGGGCGGGAGCGGCCCGAAAGGCGCGGTGGGTGCAGGCCCGGGCCGAGGAACTGCCCGTGGGTCTTGGAGAGTTCACCGTCGCGACGTTCGGCCAGTCCTTCCACTGGATGGATCGCGACCTGGTGGCGGCCACCGTCAGGGACATGCTCCGGCCCGGCGGGGCGCTGGTGCACATCTCCGACCTCAAGACGGAGATCCGAACCGTCAACGGACTTCCGTATCCAGCCGTGCCCTACGCCGCGATCGACACGCTGGTCAGGCACCACCTGGGACCGGTCCGACGAGCCGGGCGCGGGGTGCTGACGCACGGAACACCCGGTGATGAGGCGGCGGTGCTCACACGGGCCGGCTTCTCCGGCCCCCAACGCCATGTCGTCCCCGGCGGGCAAGCGCTGGAACGCACGTCCGACGACGTCGTCGCGTGGGCGTTCTCCATGTCGTCCTCGGCTCCCCATCTGTTCGGCCCGCACCGCGACGACTTCGAGGCGGATCTCCGTCGGCTACTGCGCGACGTGTCCCCGGCAGACCGGTTCTCCGAACGACAGCCGGGCACCGAGGTCTTCGTCTGGTGGAAGAGCCCCGCCGGGCCCGCACCGCTGCCGGCGTAACGCGGACCAACGGACCAGCGCGAACCAGCCGACCTGCGCGCCCACCCCGCGCGCAGGTCCGCTGCATCCGCACCGCGCATCGGCGGCGGCCTTCACCACCGCCGGGTGGCGCTCAGGTCGTCCTGGCCGAGGTCAGGAGCTCGTGAGGATGACGAGTTGCTGAGTCGCGCGGGTCATCGCGACATAGCGATCAACGGCTCCCTCGATGCCCGTGCCGAACGACTCCGGGTCGATGAGGACCACCAGGTCGAACTCGAGCCCCTTCGACAGCTCCGGGGTCAGCGACCGAACGCGGGATGTCGCCCGGAACGTGGGATCACCGATGACGCAGGCGATGCCTTCGTCATGGGCGGTGAGCCACGTGTCGAGGATCGAGTCCAGCTCCGCAACGGATCCATGGACGACGGGGAGATCGCTGCTGCGGATGGAGGTCGGCACATTGGCGTCCGGGAGTACGGTCCGGATGACCAGCTCGGCCTCCGTCATCACCTCTTCCGGCGTCCGGTAGTTGATGCTCAGGGAGGCCACGGTGATCCGGTCGAGCCCGACCCGCTCGAGCCGTTCCTGCCACGACTCCGTGAACCCGTGCCTGGCCTGGGCGCGGTCCCCGACGATGGTGAAGCTCCGGGACGGGCAGCGCAGCAGCAGCATCTGCCATTCGGCATCGGTCAGTTCCTGCGCCTCGTCCACGACGACGTGCGCGAACGGACCGGCCAGCACATCGGGTTCGGCGCCGACCAGTGCGCTCTCGTCGATCAGGGTGTCCTGCAGGTCCTGTCCGCGCAGCATCCCCACCGCGCCTTCGCTCTCGTCGATCAGCATGTTCTGCAGCAGGCTGTCGATGGCGGCGGCCCTGGTCGCGCGTTCGGCGGCGACGGCGGCCTCGTTCCGCCGCATGCGCCGGGACGCCTCCGGGTCGCCGAGCCGCTGCCGTGCCGCGTCCAGGAGCGGCAGGTCCGACACCGTCCAGGCCTCGGTCTGCGCGCGCTGCAGCTTGCGGACGTCATCGGGACCGAGCCAGGGCGCGCACTTGCGCAGATAGGCGGGCACCGACCACAGATCCGCGACGAGGTCGGTCGCCTCGACCAGGGGCCACGCCCGGTGGAGGGCCTTGAGCAGCGCCCTGTCCTGCAGCAGCGACCTCCGCAGCAGCTCGGGCGAGGCTTCGCTGTCGTCCTTGTCCATCAGGATCGTGAGCAGCTCCTCCATGATCTGTTCGTGTGCCTCGTTGTGCGGAGTGCCCTGCTCCACCGCTTCGAACGCGACGGCCCAATCACGGGGGCTCAGCCAGAGGTCGGACCAGTGGGTCGCGACCGTCATCCCCTTGGTGGGCGGCTCCTCGTAGATGCCGACGGCCGCCTCGATAGCCTTCACCAGGTCCGCGGACGACTTCAGACGGGCCACGTCCGGGTCGGGCTCGATCACTGCTCCGGCTCCCTCGGCGACGAGGTCCCGCAGGGTGCAGGTCTGCACGCCCTCCTCTCCGAGGCTGGGCAGGACATCGGCGACGTAGGCCAGGTAGGGCTGGTGCGGGCCGACGAACAGCACGCCGCCCCGACGGTGCCCGAGGCGGGGATCGGAGTAGAGGAGGTAGGCGGAGCGGTGCAGGGCGACGACGGTCTTCCCCGTACCCGGGCCGCCGTCGACGACGAGAGCGCCGCGGGATCCCGCCCTGATGACGGCGTCCTGGTCGGTCTGGATGGTGGAGAGCACGTCCCGCATCCGGGCCGACCGGTTGCTGCCCAGGCTGGCGATGAACGCGGACTGGTCGTCGAGCGCGGCGCGCCCTTCGAGCCCGTCGGCGGTGAACACCTCGTCCCAGTAGTCGCTGATCCGGCCGCGGGTCCAGCGGTACCTGCGGCGGCTCGCCAGACCCATCGGGTTGGCGTGGGTCGCCGCGAAGAACGGCTCAGCCGCAGGGGAACGCCAGTCGAGCAGCAGCCGGCGACCAGTGCTGTCGGTGAGGCCGAGTCGTCCGATGTACACCGGCTCGGAGTCTTCCGCACTGACGATGTGGCCCAGACACAGGTCGAGACCGAAGCGCCGCAGGGCGCGCAGCCGACCGGTCAGGCGGTGGATCTCCGTGTCGCGGTCCATCGCTCCGCGGCCGATGCCGCCGGGTGCCCTGCGCTCGGCGTCGAGGAGGGCGGACAGTTCGGCGATCGCCTGCTCGAGGCTCTCCGCGATGGCCGCGAAGTGCTGCTCGTCGCCGGCGATCATCGCCGGTTCCGCCTTGGGCGCGAGGCGGTCGGGAAGGTCGAACGCGCTGGTGGTGGTCAGAGGGTTCATGTTCATCGCCTCCGGTCCGAGGTCGCTGCCGCGACGGCCGGAGCGCACACCCGCATCCCGGTGCCGGGGACTCGCACCCGCAATGCGTATCCCATCACCACCGACTCGATGTCACCGCACGACCCGTAAACCGACAACAACACATGCACTTCGTGAATCTCCCATTTCTGCAGGTTATGACCTCGGCCCGTGATTGTGCCCCACGACCGGGGCCTTGCCGCAAGCCCCCCATTGCGCTATAAGTTGAAAGTGGCAAGGAGTGGGATTCCTCTCTGCCCTCCTCGCCCGCTCGGGCCGACAAGCCACCTGCAGCCGCCGAACGCGGCCTTCTCGTCCTCTTGAGCAAGTTCGCCGCATTTTCCTTGCTGCGCAAGCCAGTCCGGACGGGTTGGGTGCGTGATCGTCCCGCGTGTCTCGTAGGCTCCGGGCCATGAGTAACGGGGAATCCGGCAGACGGGTCATCGACGGGCGCTTCGAGCTGGAAGCGCGGCTCGGCAGCGGTGGCATGGGGCTGGTGTGGCGGGCACGCGATCTCGTGCTCGACCGGGCGGTGGCGCTCAAGGAAGTACGGCCGTCGGATCCCGGGCTGGCCGAGTACGACCCGCCCGCCGCAAGCCTGTTGCGGGCCCGGGTGCTGCGGGAGGCCCGTGCGCTGGCCCGGGTCGAGCATCCCAATGTGGTGACCATCCACCACGTCGTGGACGGCGGTGAGGGCACCTACCCTTGGCTCGTCATGGAGCTGGTGACCGGCGGATCGCTTCAGGACCGGCTCGCGCGCGGGCCGATGGAGCCGGTGGAGGCGGCTCTGCTGGGCCGCGAACTGCTGGCCGCGCTGCGGGCCGCGCACGCCGTGGGAATCCAGCACCGGGACGTCAAACCCCCCAACGTCCTGCTGCGCCCCGACGGGCGCCCGGTGCTCACCGACTTCGGCATTGCCGCGATCCGTGAGTCCACGGTCCTGACGGCCACCGGATCGATGATCGGTACCCCCGACTTCATGGCCCCCGAGCGGATCACCGGGGACGGCGGCGGGCCGAGTTCGGACCTGTGGTCCCTGGCGATGATGCTGTATGTGGCGGTGGAGGGCCATCACCCGCTGCGCAGGGCAACCACCCTGGCCACGCTGGCGGCCGTCCTCAGCGAGGAGCTTCCGCCACCGCGACAGGCCGGGCCGCTGACAGAATTCCTCAACGCCCTTCTGGTCAAGGACCCGGGCGACCGGCCGGACGCCGAGTCCCTGGACCGCATGCTGGCGGTCGCAGCCCAACAGCAGCCGACCGGACCGGTCTCCGGTCCTGGACCGGTGCAAGGACACGGACCCGTGCCCGAGGCAACGTCCTTCCGGCTGGGATCTCCCGTCGCCGAGCCCACGGCGGCCCGGCCGGGCGGTTTCGGGCCGCCCATGCCCCACGACGCCGTTCCCCACGGTGCCGGTTCCTCGGCCTATCCCTCACCCTATTCCTCGCACCCCTCCCCCTACGCCTCGCAGTACCCCTCGCCGGAGCCGGGCGCGACGCGCCCGTCCCTCGGCAACGAGCGGCGCAAGCTCCGTACGCGACGGGTGGCGATCGGCTCGGCGGTCTGCGGAACCGTGCTGACGGGCGTGCTGGTGTGGACGCTGCTCCCGGAGCAGAACGGCGACAACATCGTGTCCGGGAAGCCCGGCTCGGACGCCTCCACGTCACATTCGTCGGGTCCGGTACCGACCACCGCACCGTCCACGACGCAACCGGAGAAGGATCCGGTGAAGGTGAGCCTGCTGACGCCCGACGGCATCCGTGCGGCGATCAAGGAATTGAAGGCGCAGATGGGGACCGACAAGGTCGGCCGCTTCGTGGTCTACCCGGAGTACATCTCCGCCGAAGGCATGGTCAAGGGCAGCGCCACCCACTACGACAGCTACGACTACCGGGTCGGACAGGGCGTGACCCGCAGCACGATCAGCGGAACACTCATGGGCGGTGAACAGCCCGTCAGCCTGGACCTCTACAACTGGGACGCCCTGCCCGCCCTGCTCAGCCGGGCACAGAAGGACCTGAAAGTCCCCAAGCCCACGACGCGCTACCTCGTGCTCCGCCAGCCCAACGACATCTTCCACACCCCCGCGGGCATCGGCGTCTACCTTGCCGATGCCTACGACGGCGGTTACCTGGACGCAGATCCCAAGGGCAAGGTCACCAGGCTGATGCCCGCCGGTGACTAGCGGTCCTCCTCCGGGCCCCGTTCCCAGGCGTCAGGAGGTGCCACCGAAGTCGACGTCCTTGGTCGCGACCGTCCCGGCGGTCCGTCCCGGCGCCGTCTGGTAGGTCCAGTACAGGTTCGTGTGCGCGATGACTTGGTCCGGCGGCGGCGCGCCCCATTCCGACTGGTCCCCCGTCGTGTGGGCGTCACTGACGAGCGTCGCGTCGTACCCCCGCGCGAACGCGCCGTGGAGGGTCGAGCGGATGCATGCATCGGTCTCCGCACCGGCGACGACGAGCCGTCCGACTCCGAGGCCCGACAGCACGGTCTCCAGGGTGGTGTCCTCGAAGGCGTCGCCGTAGTTCTTCTCGACCAACGGCTCGGCCTCGCCCGGAGTCAGCTCGGGGACGATCCGCCAGCTGTCGCTCCCCCGCACCAGGTGCTCGTCGGAATGCTGGACCCAGACGACCGGGACGCGCTCCCCCCGCGCCTGCTCGACCAGGCTGCCGACATTGGCGACGACCGCGTCGCGCTCATGGGCTTCCTGGACGACGCCGACCTGCACATCGACGACGAGGAGTGCGGTGTTCGGTCGGTTCTCGAGTGTGGTCATGGGTCCTCCTGATCACGCTGGGTTCCTCGGGCCATCCACGGTAGACCCACCCACTGACAGCGAGGTCGATCACCGGCACGCGGCACCGGAACTCCGGCGGCATCGAGGAGACCTGTCGGCCCCCTCGCCACCTGCCGTCGCACGCCGGCCGGAACGTGTGCAGGGGGCCGCTCGGGTGTCGGAACTGCTCCATCCGGGCCCATGGGGCAGTAGAAGCCACCTCACTCGGGGCACAGCTCCTTCCGTGCCGGCGTCCCGCCGCACACCGCATCACGTCCCGATGGAGATCCCCCATGAAGTTGCGCACTGCCGCGTCAGCCGCCACGACCACGTTGGTTCTGCTCGCCCTGGCCTCCCCCGCCGTGGCACAGACCGCGCCGCCCGCCCCGACCGCCCCCGCCGCCGCCCCGGCCGCGTGTGCCAAGGAGCACCTGGCCTACCTCACAGCCGAGGACCAGGCGATGGCAGCCGCCATCCAGGCGGACACCGCACGGAAGGCGGCCGACGCGGCCGAGAAGGACGTCGCTGTCCTGAAGGAGAGCTCGCACGTGGCGGGCGACCTGGGAGCGCGGTACGGCTCGCAGGGGATGCAGGCCGGCATGGCGGTCTCCAAGGCCACCGACGCCCGGGATGCCGCGGCCACGGCCACGGCGCTCAAGAAGCTGGCGGAGCTCGCCAAGAGCAAGGGCGGCGCCGACGGCACCTACCAGTCCGACCGGCTGACGCGTCAGGCTGCCCTGGCGCAGAAGGCCACCAAGGCCAAGAACGCCATCACCCTCAACGCCACCGCCGACAAGGCCGAACTGGCCGCCATGACCGCGGTCAAGAACCTGGCAAAGCCCCGCACCCTGCTGGAAAGCTGCCTGAAGAAGGCCTCCGCCTGATCCTCCGGAGGGCACCACGGTGAGCAAGGCCCCTGGCAGTCCCGATGTCCCGGCGGAACCCACCGTCCGGAACTGCGCGGGACAGGTCCCGGCGACCTGGACCGATCACCGGCTGCCCTGACCGTCAGGTGCGGAGCGCCCATCCTGACGCCCCGCACCTGGCGGTTTCCCGCCCGGCTCGTTTCACACCCTGGTCCGCGGTGTCGCCCTCCTCGACGGCGTTGACACCGGATCCGGGCGAGATCCGCAGGCCGACCCGCTCCGGGCCGATGGCCTCGGCGACGGCCCGCACCACTTCGGTCGTGAAACGAATGCGTCCCTCCACCCCGCCGCCCCGCTCGTCGGTCCTGCGGTTGGTGTTCCGCGCCAGGAACTGGTGCAGCAGATGGCCGTTGGCGGAGTGCACCTCCACACCGGCGAAGCCTCGCGCGTCATGGCCCATGCGAGGACCGTAGTGCCCGCGGAATTCGGCTGTTCCCTCGGCCGGGACCGGTCCCGTCGCCTGGTTCACGAGTCCAGCCACGCACCGATCTCGTCGGTGTGCTCTCCCAGCCGGGGCGGCCGCCGGTCGTAACGGGGCGGGGTGCGGGACAGACCGATGGGGTTGGCCACGAGATGCATCGGCCGGTCGTCGGTGGCGATCGTGGCGCGCGGCGCGAGACCCAGGCGTTCAGCCAGCCCGAAGGCCTCCGCCAGGTCGTTCACCGGCCCGCACGGCACGCCCAGCGGTGTGAGGACCTCGAACCAGTCGGCTGCGGTGCGGCGTTCGAGCAGCCGGGAGAGCTGTCCGGCGAGCTCGTCGACGTGCGCGACCCGGCCGGTGTTGGTGGCGAACCGGGGGTCGGCCGCCAGCTCCGGTGCTTCCAGCCCGTGGCACAGGGCGGCGAACTGCCGGTCGTTGCCAACGGCGATCACCATCGGGCGGTCGGCGGCCGGGTAGACCTCGTACGGGGCGATCGAGGGATGCCGGTTCCCCATGATCCCCGGCACCGCGCCCGCCAGCGTGAAGCCGCCGGACTGGTTCACCAGACTGGACAGCAGGGACGACAGCAGATTGACCTCGACATGCTGTCCCTCGCCCGTCGCATCGCGGTGCCGCAGCGCGGCCAGCACGCCGATCGCGGCATGCAGGCCGGTGAGCACGTCCACGACGGCCACGCCCGTCTTCACCGGCTCCCCGGATTCCGGGCCCGTCACACTCATCAGTCCGCCGACCGCCTGCAGCAGCAGGTCGTAGCCGGGCAGGGCGGCGCCCTTGCCTGAACCGAAGCCGGTCACCGAGCAGTAGACGATGCCCGGGTTGACCGCGCGGGCCTGCTCGTAGGAGAGCCCGTACTTGGCCATGGTCCCCGGCCGGAAGTTCTCGAACACCACATCCGCCCGTCGGACCAGTTCCAGCGCCCGCCGACGGCCCGTCCCGTCGCGCAGATCGGCGGCGAAGGAGCGCTTGTTGCGGTTGACGGACAGGAAGTACGTGGCCTCCCCCTCGGCATGCGGCGGGCCCCACGCCCGGGTGTCGTCGCCGGTGTCGGGATGCTCGACCTTGACCACGTCCGCGCCGAGGTCGGCGAGGAGCATCGTGGCGTACGGGGCGGCCAGCACACGGCCGAAGTCGGCGATCAGAACGCCTGACAGCGGCAGTCGGACGGCATCGTTCACTGGGCACCTGCCTGGGAACTGGGGTGGTGGACGGGCGTTGCGCCGGTGGGGACTCCGCGCGAGGCCGCGGCAGGCCGAAGCGGAGTGCGGTCAGATCAGGCCGTGCTGCTGGGCGTAGCGGGTGGCCGCCGACCGGTCGCGGGAGCCGGTCTTGGCGAAGATCCGGTTGATGTGGGTCTTGACGGTGTTGCCGCTGAGGAAGAGCTCCGCGGCGATCTCGGTGTTGTTGCGACCGCGGCCGATCAGGGTGAGGATCTCCGCCTCGCGACGCGTCAGACCGTCCGGAAGTTCGGCGGGCGGTGCCTGCTCGGGCGGCTCCTCGGACTGCCGTGGGCCGGCCTGCGCGGCGGCCAGCAGGGTCGCCTGAACCTGAGGGTGGAGCACGCTGAGGCCGGCGGCGGCGCTGTGCAGGGTGTGGGCGATGTCCCGCCGGTCCGCGTCCTTCGTCAGGTAGCTGCGGGCGCCGGCCTGGAGCGTGTCGAGCACGGAGCGGTCGTCGGCATAGGTGGTCAGGACGACGATGGCCACCTCCGGGTGCTCGGCGGTCAGCCGCCGAGTGGCCTCGATGCCGTCCATCACGGGCATGTGCAGGTCGAGCAGGATCGCGTCCGGGTGGTGCCGGGCGACCAGGTCCAGAGCCTCCTGGCCGTCGGCGGCCGTGCCCACGACGTCGAGGTCCGGGAGCAGATCGAGCATGAGCGCGAGACCCTCCCGCACGCTGGCCTGGTCGTCGGCCACGATCACCCGCAGCGGCTTCTCCGGCGTGGTCATCGGGGAACCGTCGCGGTCACGGTCCAGCGCCTGCCGTCCGCGGCGTCCGCCGTGAGGGTGCCGCCGAGCAGCAGCAGGCGCTCCCGCATGCCTGTCAGGCCGTAACCGCCGTCGAGGGTCGCGAAGCCGTGCGCGGCCGCGGCTCCGAGCGGATTGGCGATACTCATGGTCACGTTGTCGTCCCCATAGGTCAGTGTGAGCGTCACCGGCTGGTGCGGCGCGTGCTTGGCGGCATTGACGAGGGACTCCTGGGCCGTACGCACCAGGGCCAGCGTCTGGTCCGGCGGCAGCGGTACCGGGCCGCCGTCCACCCGCAGGGCGACCGGTGTGCCGTGGCGCTGCTCGTGGGTGGCGGTCATCCGGGCCAGCTCCTCGTCAAGGGGGAGCGTGTCGGTGCGCAACGCGTGCACGGCACGGCGTGTTTCGGTCAGTCCGTCGGAGGCCATCCGCTGGGCCACCGCGAGCACGCCGTCCGCCCGTTCCACATCGGGGGTGTCGGCGAGGAGGGCGCGGGCGGCCTGGATCTGGATGCCGAGCGCGCCGATCGAGTGGGCCAGCACATCGTGGATCTCGCGGGCGATGCGTGTGCGTTCGTCGAGGACGGCACTGCGGCGCTGCTCGGCCCGCAGTTCCTCCGACCGGGCCCGCAGTTCCTCGGACTGGGCCAGCAGGGCCGCGCTCTGGTCCGCGCGGAGCCGGTAGGCCCGGCGGTTGAAGCCGGCCTGCAGGCCGAGCATCAGCAACAGCGGGATGCCGAGCGCCTTCGCCGGGCTCGCGTCGGTGATCAGGGCACCCGTCGCGGCCGCGACCACCCCGGCTCCGAAGACGGCCCAAGCGGCCGTCAACCGGGCCTCGGTGCCGGCGTCCATGACGGCGATCACGCCGAGCGCCACCAGGGAGGTGACGTCCTCCTGGGCGCACACCCCTGCGGCGACCACCGTGATCAGTCCGAGAAGCACCGGCAGCGCGGGTGCTGTGCCACTGCGGTTGATCACCGCCGCGCAGACCACCAGCAGGATCCCGCACAGGGCGTAAGCCGCGACGGTGACGGGAAGCGCCACCGGCCCGAGCGAGGCACGGAGGAAGATGTCGACCCCGATCAGGCCGTACGCCCCCGCCCTGATGAGCCAGGACACCGTGCGCAGCATGAGCTCACGATAGCGGTCACGATCACGGGGGGCCGTCACGCGGTCCGCGCCGCGGGGGCCGGCTGGCAGGACGGGGCGGCCGGACGCGACCGGGAGCTCCGCAGGGTGGAGTCCCATCACTACCTCCGGGTGGTCGGCCGGTCGTACGGGTTCGTCGGGTTCGACGGGTGTGAGGCGTTGGACGGGCCGGACGGGCTGGACGGGTGTGCAGAGTTGGACGGGCCGGACGGCTCGGAGGGGGTGCCCGTCAGTCCGTCAAGGCGCGAGTTGAGTTCCTGCAGACGGCCACCGAGGAAGACGGAACCGTCCTTCTCCTGGGCGAAGGGGATTCCGGACCGGTGAGCGCGCCGGGTGATCATGGCGGCCTGTGCCAGGCGGTTGATGCCGAGCATCAGCACGATGGGTGCGGAGGACGCGGCGACATGGGCTCCCATGGTGCTCGCGAGCAGCATCAGGGTGAGCCGGGAGCCGATCAGGGCCGCCCACAGCCACAGGCTGCGCGCCGGCATCTGGCCCCACAGGCCACCGTCGCGGTTGCGGAGCCGCATCATCGATCCCTGTCCGGTGCCGATCGCGGCGGCGATCACCGCGCCGACCACCAGCAGTGCCACGTCCGCGGGCTGCACCGCGCCGTGCCCGCCGAGCCGGGTCAGACCGACCACCGCCAGGACGGCCGGCAGCAGGATCACCCGCTTGCCCCGCAGCGGCTCTCCGAGCAGCTGGCGTCCGATCACGTAAGCCACGATCGCGATGACGGCAAGCACTTCCCACATGTCTGCGCCCTCCTTCTGTCGATGCGAGTGGCGGGCCGTCCAGCCCGACACCTGCGACGTTAGGGAGAGAGCCCCTGCTCGGGCGTCACACCGCGGGGTGAGGTCCGGGGTGACGTCCGGATCACCCCTGGAGCCGTATCGGGGCCCCGCAGGCTGCCTGGGTACTACGCGGGCCCGGACAGGTCGTACCCGATCTGGACCCGTGCTCCGATTCCGTCGGCGGCCGAACGGCCGAAGGTGAGGGCATCGCAGGAAATGCAGCCTTCACCCCCAGGGAGCACACCATGCTGTCGCAACTGACCGAGGCAATGATCGTCAACGGCGCCGTGCTGGTGGCCGTGCTGGAGAGCGACCTCGGCGGCCACCGCAAGATCGGCACGTTGCGGATCCTGCGGCCCGCGCTGATCGCCGGCGCTGTCATCCCGCTCTTCCTCGAGCGGCCGGCCACGCACGGCACCGGCCTGGTCCTCGAGATGGGCGCCATCGCCGTCGGATTCCTCTGCGGCCTGGCGGCCATCGGCCTGATGCGGGTCTACCGCAGCCCCCGGACGGGCCTGCCGGTCAGCGGCTCCGGAGCGCCGTACGCGCTTCTGTGGACCGCGGTCATCGGCGCCCGCGCCGCGTTCTCCTACGGATCGGCCCACTGGTTCCCGCGGCAGCTGACCGACTGGTGCGTGAGCCACGACGTCACCGGAGCGGCCATCACCGACGGGCTGATCTTCATGGCCGTGGCGATGCTGCTGACCCGCACCATCACGCTGGCGCACCGCGCCTACCGGCTGCCGGCCGTCGCCACC
Organism: Streptomyces sp. SID13666; assembly: GCF_010548325.1. Classification (NCBI taxonomy): domain Bacteria; kingdom Bacillati; phylum Actinomycetota; class Actinomycetes; order Kitasatosporales; family Streptomycetaceae; genus Streptomyces; species Streptomyces sp. SID13666. The sequence continues at coordinate 43,442 of NZ_JAAGLX010000013.1, forward strand.
GCCTGAGCCGGACCACGTCCCCGGCCGACACACGCGAACCCCGGCTCCGTTCCGCCCTCAGGGCGGATCCGGAGCCGGGGTTCAGCGCGTCACGCCGGTGTACAAGCCCTGCCCGGCGGCCTCAGGAGCCTGACGGGCGGTCACGGACGCTGTGCGGAACGGTCATCCCGCCGTGACGACCTCGGTGTCGTAGAAGCAGAAGTGGTCCTTGATCGCGGCCACGTCGTCCTTCGGCTCCCGGTACGCCCAGACCAGGTCGGCCGCGCCGGGTACCGACCAGTACGACGCGTCCCCCTTGAACGGGCAGTGCGTGCTGGTGTCGGAGGCGGTGAGCAGCTCCGTGCGCACATCCTCGGGCGGCAGGTAGTAGCGCACCGGACAGCCCGTCTCGCGGAGCTCCAGCGGGCGACTGCTCTCCGCCAGGACCTGTCCGTCGCGCACGACACGTACCGGGGTCGTGCCCTCTTCGATGGTGATGCGGTGTCCATTCGTCATACCCAGTGCAGCGCCCGGGGGCGGTCGGTTCTTCCCTCTCCGGCCGCCCACCGGCACAACATTCGGCCTGCCGTTCCTCAAGAAATTCCGGGGACGGCGGCGAAATCCGCCACCCGCTGCTCCCGTCCCCGGGCGGCGAGCACCCGGGCGACCGACACCTGCCCGACGGCAAGCGCCACGGAGACGGCCGCCAGCCCCGACCACAGCACCGCCGGTCCCGCGTGTTCGAGGATCTGGGTGCTGACGATCGGCGCGGCGACGCCGGCGAAGCCCCAACTGATGCCGTAGACGGCCAAGTAGCGGCCGGTGCCACCGGGCGGGGCAAGGTCGGCGACAAGTGCGTAGGACCGTCCGAGGATCACCAGATCGCCCAGGCTCCAGACGACCGTGGCAGCCAGCGAGGCCGTCAAGGCGTGCGCTACCGCGTAACCGGCCATGCCGACCGCGAGCAGGACGTAGCCGAGCGCGACCGCCGCAGGCGCGGACAGGGCCGAGAGGCGCTGGACACGCAGCAGTGGCTGGGCGGCGACGATCGTCACCGCGGAGACCGTGAAGAGCACTCCCGCGTCCGCCGGTCGCATGCCGCGGCGCGCCAGGGACAGCGGAAGCGCCATCATCACCTGCAGGTACACCAGGGCGTACACGGTGCCGGACGCGAGCATGAGGAGCAGCACGCGATCGCGCCACGGCTTGATTCCGGCGGCAGGTTCGGGGGACGCCGGGCGGAGCGCGGCACGGCCACGTCGCACGGGACGGTCGGCGGGCAGAACGAACCGGATGATGACCGCGCAGACCAGACAGCTCAGTGCGTCGGCGACGAACAGCCAGCGCAGGTCCCACCGGCCCAGACCCGCCGCGATCAGACCGGCGCCCATCCCGCCGACGGCCAGGGCGGCGTTCAGCAGGCTGTAGGCGCGGACCCGGTCGGCGGGGCCGACGGAGTCGGCGATCATCGCCTGGCTCGGCGGTTCGTACAGCTCGAAGACCAGTCCCAGCAGCACGGCGAAGACCGCGACCTCCGCCAGCGAGCCCGCGGCGGCGATGCCGAGCTGGGCGACGGCGCAGCCGGCCAGGCCGAGGACGATGGTGCGACGCCGTCCGAGGTGGTCCGCGAGGCGGCCGCCCGCCAGGCGCGACGGGATCGTCGCGAGCCCGAAGGCGGCCGAGACCAGCCCGGCGGTGGCGACGCTCGCCCCGAAGTCCGTGCTGATGAGGACGGTGAGGAACGACAGGGAGAAAGCCCCGAGCCGGTTGATCGCCCGGGCGGCGAGCAGCAGCCAGACGGTGCGGGGCAGCCGGCCACCGCGCGCCATGAGTCCCATGCACGTCTCCGCATCCTCGTCACTGGTGAATCGACTATTGTCAGTGACGGACGTTAGGCCCGAAGGGAGTAACTGGTCAAGTGCTATTCGACAGTCACATGGCGATCCTGCTCGACGCGGCCGTTTCGCTCGTCAACGCGTTGACCGACGGCGAGGCGCGCGGCAAGCCGTTCACCGCACCGCGCGGTGCGGACCTCCCCGCCGCCGTCGATGCCGCGCTGACCGCGTCCAGCACCAGCCCGGGCACGATCGAACCGGCGCAGGCCGCGCACCTGGCCGGCACGGCGCAGAAACTGCGACTGGTCTTCGAGGGCGTGAGCGGCGGCCGCATGGATGACGCGGTCGCGGTGCTGAACGAGCTGCTGCTGTCGAACGGTGCCCGCCCGCAGCTGGACCGTGTCGAGGGCGAGCCCTGGCAGGTCCATTTCCATGGCGCGGACGACACCCTGGCGGTGGGGTGGAGCGCCGGCTGTGCGACCGGCCTGGCCATGGTCATCGGCGGCGACCTCGCCGGCCGCCTCGGCGTCTGCCAGGCGACCCAGTGCGATCGCGTCTACGTCGACACCTCACGCAACGCCGGCCGCCAGTTCTGCTCGACGGCCTGCCAGAACCGCTCCAAGACGGCCGCGTTCCGTGCGCGCCGGGCCACGAAGCCCTGAGCACACGTGATCCCGCGGGCAGGCTCCGTCGACGCGCTTGCACCCGGCCGAGGCAGATTCCTCGGCCGGATGGAGCACCGTGAAAGGTGCAGCCGGACGCGTCACCTGAAGCTGGGCACGTGAGTGCGAGGTCGGACCCCGCGCCACGCTCCCCGGGAGGTACGCACGTGCTGTCACGATCGTCCGGACGCCGCCACACCCGCCGCTTGATGCCGGTCGCCGTGGTGATCGCCGCCGCGGCAGCCGGCGGGCTCGTCCAGCCCGCGCACGCCGGGGACGAGGCCCGTCCCAACCCCGGCCAGGCGCTGCAGCGCAGCATCCAGAAGCTGGTCGACACCGCGGGCGGGCCGCCCGGAGTGATCGCCGTGCTCACGCGCGGTGACCGGACCGAGGTCTACCGGGCCGGAGTCGCCGACCTCAAGACCGGCAGCCCGCTGCACGCGACCGACCACATGCGGCTCGCGAGCGTCTCCAAGGCGTACAGCGGGGCGGTCGCCCTGCAGCTGGTGGACCAGGGGCGGCTCAAGCTCGACACCACGATCGGCGAGCGGCTTCCCTCGCTGCCCGCCGCCTGGTGCAAGGTGACGCTCCGCCAACTGCTCAACCACACCAGCGGACTGCCCGACTACACCGGCTCCGCCGAATTCCGGCGGCTCCTGGGCGTGGACCCGCACCACGTCTTCGATTCCCGTAAGTTGCTCGACTTCGTCGCCGACGAGCCGCTGGTCTTCCCGGCGGGCGCGCGGTACCAGTACTCCAACTCCGACAACATCGCCGTCGCGCTGATGGCCGAGGCAGCGACCGGCCGGCGCTACGAGGACCTCCTCAAGCAGCTCGTGTACCAGCCGCTGAACCTGCGGCGGACCAGCCTCCCGCAGGGCTTCCGGCTCCCCCGCCCCTACCTGCACGGCTACGCGGTCGACCCGCCCGCCCCGCCGGAGGACGTCACCGAGCTCTTCGGCTCCTCGGGCGTGTGGGCCTCCGGCGCCGTCGTGGCGACGCCGAACGACCTCACCGCGTTCATCCGCGGCTACGCCGGCGGCAGCCTCCTGTCACCGCAGACCCGCAAGCAGCAGCTGACCTTCGTCCCCGGCGGAGCGTCGGAACCGGCCGGCCCTGGAGTCAACGCGGCAGGTCTGTCGATCTTCCGCTACACCACCCGCTGCGGGATCCTCTACGGCCACACCGGCAACACCGCCGGCTACACCCAACTGGCCGCCGCCACCCCGGACGGCAAACGGTCCCTGACCTTCTCGATCACCACCCAGACCAGCAAGAGCATCAAGCCCGAGCTCCTCGCCCAGGTCCGCACCGTCCAGGAAGACTTCGCCTGCGCCCTGCTGCGTCACTGAGGTCCTGCGGCGACCGGCCGGGCGCGGCCGATGGGGCTGGTCCGGCCGGTCGTCCGTTCATACGAAATGGGGCCATGGATGCTGGAATCGCCGCGCTGCTCGGCGCCGCCGTAGGATCGCTCTCCACCCTCGGCGCCGCGATGGTGAACGGACGCTCTGCGGCACGCTCGCAGCTCGATCAGTGGCGCAGGCAGCATCGCCGGGACGCCTACGCGCACTGCCTCGCGGCTCTCCATCACCGTGACATCCCCATGGACGACGTGCTCGACGCACTCCGGTCACAAGGCTTCCTTCGGGAGTGTTCCGGCGACCGGGCGAACCGCGCCCGACACTTCGCACGGGACGTCGCGTACGCGCCTCAACGGGCGCGGAAGGCCTGGCGGTAGGCCGTCGGGGAGACGCCGATCGTGGTGGCGAGGTGTTGGCGGAGGGAGACGGCGGTGCCGAAGCCCGCGTGGGCGGCGACCTGGTCGACCGGCAGGTCGGTGGTTTCCAGCAGGCGTCGGGCGTGGCCGACGCGCTGTTGGGCGAGCCACTGGCCGGGGGGCATGCCGACCTCGTCGTGGAAGCGCCGGCAGAACGTCCGGACGCTCATGCGGGCGTGCTCCGCCAGTTCGGCAAGGGAGATGGGCCGCTGCAGCTGCTGCAGGGCCCAGTCGCGGGTCGCGGCGGTGGTGGCGGCCGAGGGCTGCGGCATCGGGCGCTCGATGTACTGGGCCTGGCCGCCCTCCCGCCAGGGGGGTACGACGCACAGCCGGGCCACCTGGTTGGCGATGTCACTGCCGTGGTCGCGGCGCACCAGGTGCAGGCAGAGGTCGATCCCGGCGGCCACACCGGCCGCCGTGAGGACCTGTCCGTCGTCGACGAACAGCACGTTCGCGTCGACCTGGATCTTCGGGAACGTGCGCTGGAAGTGGTCGGCCTCGTTCCAGTGGGTGGTCGCGGAGCGGCCGTCGAGCAGACCGGCCGCGGCCAGCACATAGGAGGCGGTGCAGATCGAGACGATGCGGGCTCCGGGCGGCAGAAGGGCAAGCGCCTGGGCCAACTCGTCGGGCAGCCAGTCCCGTTCCTCGTCGGGGCCGCAGGCGAAGGGCGGGATGACCAGTGTGTCGGCGCTCCGGAGCGCCTCGCTCCCATGGGCCACGGTGATGGTGAAGTCGGCGCTGGTGCTGACTGGTTCCCCGTCCAGACTGCAGGTGATGACCTCATACAGCGCTTCGCCGTCGCGCCCGGCGGCGGTGCCGAAGATTCTCATCGGAATGCTCAGTTCGAAGGGATAGACGCCTTCAAGGGCCAGGACCACGACACGATGCATGGCAAGATTCTTTCAGATGCTGGCAATCTTGCCACTCGTTCTTCATGGCGGAATGCGAAAACCTTGATCTCAACGGGCCACAGGGGCCCGGCGGAACAGGGGATCAGGGGATCAGGGGAATGACGATGCGTGCGATCGGCCAGGACGAGTTCGGCGGACCCGAGGTACTGAAGGTCATCGAGGTGGAGCGCCCGGAGCCCGGGCCGGCCGAGGTGCTGGTTCGGGTGCACGCGGCCGGGGTCAATCCGACCGACTCCTGGCACCGGGCCACCGGCGGCCTGGCCGGTACCGTGATCCGGCTCGGCTGGGACGTCTCCGGCGTCGTCGAGGCGGTCGGGTTCGGGGTGACCACACTCGCCCCCGGCGACGCGGTGTTCGGGATGCCGCGCCACCCCCTTCCGGCGGGCACCTACGCCGAGTACGTGACCTCCCCGGCCCGGCACCTGGTCCGCAAGCCCGCCGGACTGACCCATGTGCAGGCCGCCGCGCTGCCGCTGGCCGCGCTCACCGCCTGGCAGGCCCTGGTGGACGTCGCCGACGTGCGCCCCGGACAGCGCGTGCTGATCCACGCCGCGGCGGGCGGCGTCGGCCACCTCGCCGTCCAGATCGCCAAGGCCCGCGGCGCCCACGTCATCGGCACCGCCCGCTCGGCCAAACACGACTTCCTGCGCGGTCTCGGCGCGGACGAACTGGTCGACTACACCCAGGCCGACTTCGAGACCGCCCTCGAACCGGTCGACGTCGTGATCGACACGATCGGCGGCGAGTACGGGCCGCGCTCCCTGCGCACCCTGCGCGCGGGCGGCACCCTGGTCGCCCTCGCCTCCCCGGCCGAGGCGTACCTGGCGGACCAGGCCCGACCCCTCGGGCTGCGCGCCGCCTTCATGGTCGTCGAACCCGACCAGGCGGGCATGCGGGAGATCGCCGCCCTCGCCGAGACGGGCCTGCTGCGCCCCGAGATCGACACGGTGCTCCCGCTCGAACGGGCCGCCAAGGCCCATGAACTCGCCGACAGCCGCCGCACCACTGGCAAGATCGTCCTCACTGTCACCGACTGACCCGCATCGTCAACGACCGACCCGCATAAGGACTCGCCCGATGACCACGTTCGTCCTCATACCCGGCGCCTGGCACGGCGCATGGACCTTCGAACCGCTCGCCCGTCAGCTGCGCGCACACGGGCACCAGGCCTTCCCCCTGACCCTGACCGGGGTGGGCGACCGCAAGCACCTGCTCACCCACTCGGTCAATCTCGACACCCATATCGACGACGTCGTCAACCTTCTGACGGACCAGCAGATCACCGACGCCGTCCTCGTCGGGCACAGCTACGGCGGCATGGTGATCACCGGCGCCGCCGACCGCGTCCCCGAGCGGGTGGCCGGTCTGGTCTACGTCGACGCCATGGTCCCCGAGGACGGCGACTCGTGCTGGTCCCTGGTCACCGACCAGGAGCGCGAGTGGTATCTCAGCGGCGCGCACGAGACCGGCTTCACCAGTGCGCCACTCCCGTTCTTCGACCCCCGCGCCACTCCGCACCCGCTGGCCTCCCTGCTCCAGTCGGTCCGCCTGGCGGGCGGACTCGACCGGTTCCGGAGCAGGGACTACGTCTACGCCACCGGCTGGGACGGGCAATCCCCGTTCACCGGGCTCTACGAGCGACTGCTCGACGACCCCACCTGGCGCACGCACGCCCTGGCCTCCGGCCACAACGTGATGCGGGACGCTCCCGATGAGCTGCTGAAGGTCCTGTTGGCGAGCGCGGAGGACTGAGGAGCGGAGAGCAGAGGACGGGGCTACCGCCGTCAGGCCGCCCTGACCTGGCGGCGGTAGCCGCCCGGGGCCAGGCCGTACTCCCGCTTGAAGGCCTTGGCGAAGGCGAACTCCGAGCCGTAGCCGGTGCGGGCGGCGACCGTCGTGAGCGGAGCGTCGGACTCCCGCAGCAGACGGGCCGCGGTCGTCATGCGCCAGCGGGTCAGATACGCCATCGGCGGTTCGCCGACCAGCGCGGCGAACCGCCGGGCGAAGGCGGCACGGGACAGGCCCGCCCGTTCGGCCAGCGACTCGACCGTCCACTGGGCCGAGGGGTCGTCGTGCATCGCGGACAGGGCGGGCGCCACCGCCGAGTCGCCCAGGGCCGCCGCCCAGCCCTGGGCGGCAGCCGGTGGCTGGTCGTCGAGCCAGGCCCGCAGGATGTACAGGAGCAGCGAGTCGATCAGGGTGGGCACGATGCCGTCCGAGCCGATGCGCGGGTTCTCCAGCTCGTTGCCGAGCAGCTGGACGGCTGCGCTCAGCTCAGGGTGGCGGCCGTGCCGCGTCGCCAGATGGATCACCTCGGGCAGCTGCCGTACCAGGGGGTGCGGGCGGCCCTGGTCCAGGTGGTAGTTGCCGCACAGCAGGCTGGTCTCGGGGCCGTCGCCGCCGAGGGTGACCGAGCCGATCGGTGAACCGCCCTCGAACTGCTCGCCGTTGGGCTCCTCGGCCGGCGTCGAGGGATGGTCGGCGAGGATGTGGCCGCGTCCGTCCCGTAGGAAGACCACGTCGCCGGGGCTCAGCGGGATCGGCTTGAGACGCGACGACCCCTCGTCGAGCGGGATCAGCCAGCAGGTCCCGTACAGCACGACATGGAACCCGGCGCCCGCGACCGGCGGCAGCCGCAGGCCCCAGGGGGCGCGGCCGTTGGTCCGCACGGACGCCGGGTGCCCGGTGCGCATCGAGGCCAGCGCCTCGGTGAGGATGTCCATCCGGCCTCGCCCTTCCTGGTGCGGCCCGCTGTGGTCAGACCGTCAGGACAATCTTGCCCTGTACGTGCCCCGAGGCGACCAGCTCGTGTGCCTTGCCGACCTCCGCCAGGGGAAACGTCTCCTCGACGTACGGACGGATCAGCCCGGCGTCGACGAGCTCGGCGATTGCTTCGAGCGCGGCGTAGTCCGGCTCGACCGATACGCCGGCGAAGCGCCGCCCGGCCGCCTGGACACGTGCGGCGAGCTCCGGGTTGCCGTGCTCCAGGATGCTGATGAGCACGCCGCCGGGGCGCAGCACGCCGAGCGAGAGGTCGCCCTGGGCCGTGGAGTCGAGGACCACGTCGACGTCCTTGACGGCCTCGGTGAAGTCGGTGGTCCGGTAGTCGATGACCTCGTCGGCGCCGAGACCGCGGACGAAGTCGTGCCGGGCGGCACTGGCGATGGCGATCACATGGGCGCCGCGCGCCTTCGCGATCTGCACCGCGAAGTGGCCGACGCCACCGGCCGCCCGCTGGATCAGCACCCGGTCGCCCTTCGTGACCTCGGCGGCCTGCACCAGACCCTGCCAAGCGGTGAGCGCCGCGAGGGGGATGGCGGCGGCGTGCACATGGTCGATGGAGGCGGGCTTGCGGGCCACCTGACGGGACGGGACGGCCACGTACTCGGCGTACCCGGTGGCGGCACGGGGGAAGAACGGCATCCCGTACACCTCGTCGCCCACTTCGAACCTGGCGCCGGGGCCGGCCTCCTCCACCACTCCGGAGATGTCCCAGCCCACGCCGAACGGCGGCTCACCGAGCAGCGGGAAGGCGCCGGACCTGACGGCCACGTCCACCGGGTTGACCGCACTGGCGTGGACCTTGACGAGGACCTCACCGGACAGCGGCTTCGGCCGCTCGGTCTCCACGACCTCGAGGACCTCGGGACCGCCGAAGGACTTCTGGATGACTGCGCGCACGGTAACTCTCCCTGGGTTGGGTCCGGCTGGTGCCCGGCCCGGCTGCCTGCTTGATGTCCTCAACCCTAGGGAGATCGAATGAGCCGCAGAATAGCCTTCCGTCTCTGTTATATGTCCCAGCGTCTTTCCGAATGACTCTCTCAGCCATGCGTGCCGGGCGCCTTACGTACTCAGCCGTCGTCGACGACGACAGCCGGTGCCGCGGTGCGCGCGCCGGCGCGGGTGGCGCCGATTCCCGCGACCACGACGAATCCGACGCCGACCGCGGACGCCGGGCCGGGGATCTGCCCGAGGACGGCGAGGCCCACCGCGAGCGCGATGGCCGGCTCAAGGCTCATCAGGGTGCCGAAGGCCGTGGTGGTGAGCCGGCGCAGGGCGAGGAACTCCAGGCTGAACGGGAGCACCGGATGCAGCGCGGCCAGCGCCAGACCGGTGAGGATCAGCGGCCAGGTCACGTGGCCCAGTTCGGTCGGCGCGGCGAAGAACGTGGCGACGATGGCGGCGACCGGCATGGACAGGGCGAGGCCCTTCAGCCCGGTGACCTGGTCGCCCACCTTCTGGGTGAGCGCGATGTACACGGCCCAGCAGAGCGCGGCGGCCAGCGCGAACCCGACCCCGACGAGGTCGGTGCCGCCGTGCCAGGGCTCGGTGAGCAGCACCACCCCGACCCCGGCCGGCAGGGCCCATATCCTGCGCCCGCCCGCGGCGCCGTACAGGGACAGGCCGAGCGGCCCGAGGAACTCGAGCGCGCTGGCGGTGCCCAGCGGGATCCGGGTGACCGCGCACATGAAGAGCACCATCAGGCCGGCTGTCGCCGCGCCCAGGACGGTGCACGCCAGCAGGTCCTTCCGCGTGAAGTCCGACGGGCGGGGCCTGACCAGCACCAGGAGCAGGATTCCGGCCCAGGCGAGCCGCAGCCACGCGGTTCCCAGCGGACCGAGCTGGTCGAGCAGCGGGACCGACAACCCCAGGCCGAGCTGGACGCAGGACATGGACGCGACGGCCATGAGCGCTCCACCCCGGGCCCCGCCGGGCAGCCTGCCGAGGGCGGAGGGAGCCGCGGGAACGGTCGGAGCGGCGGTGGCTGCGGAGGTCATGGCTCCAGTAGAGGGCCGACACATCGTTGATGTCCACGTGGCGATCATGGACAGTCCGTTCAGGAATGCTGAACAATGACGGGATGGAGACACGGCGGCTGGAACTGTTGGCGGAACTGTCCCGGCTGGGGTCGATGCGGGCCGTCGCCGACGTTCTCGGCACCACGACCTCGACGGTGTCGCAACAGATCGCAGCCCTGTCCCGGGAGACGGGCACCGTGCTGGTGGAGCCCGACGGGCGCAGGGTGCGGCTGACGCCGGCAGGGCGCCGGCTGGCCGAACACGCGGTGACCATCCTCGCCGCGGTCGAAGCGGCGCGGCTCGACCTGGGCCCGGAAGCGGAACCCAACGGCACGATAAGGATCGCGGGATTCGCCACCGCCATCCGCAGCTTCCTGCTGCCGGTCATCACCGATCTCGCGGCGAGCCATCCACGGGTGCACATCCTGATCCGGGAGCACGAGCCCGCCGAGGCTCTCGCGCTGCTGACCGGCGACCAGACGGACCTGGCGCTGACCTACGACTACAACCTCGCTCCCGCGACCGTCGACCCGTCGTTGAGGGCGACACCGCTGTGGACGGCGACATGGGGTCTCGGCGTTCCCGCACTCGCCACCGCCTCGACCGCCCCCACCGGAACGGCCCAGGAGGTGTTCGCCGGGTTCCGCGACCACGACTGGATCGTCAACTCCCGCAACACCGCGGACGAGCACGTCATTCGCACGCTCGCCTCCATGGCCGGCTTCAGCCCCCGGATCACCCACCAGGCCGACAGTCTCGACCTCGTGCAGGACATGATCGCCGCGGGCCTGGGCGTGGGCCTGTTGCCCATCGGCCATGCCACCTACCCCGCCATCCGGATCCTGCCCCTCACCTCCCCCAGCGTCGAGTTGCACTCCTACGCCGTCGCCCGGCAGGGCCGGCTCAACTGGCCGCCGCTGGCCCTGGTCACCGGCCTCCTCACCGACCGCGCCGGGCGCATGACCCCGGGCCACGACGGTCTCGACGCACCGGGTCCGTGACCGGCCTCCGGGGGGCGTCGGCGCCACCACCCCGGACGATCACAGCAGGGTGAGTCATGCCGAACCAACGGGGCTCCGCGGCACCGGTGCGTAACCTTGCGCCATGCCTGTCATGCAACTCCTCGACCTCGGACATGCCCCGGCGCTGCTGGAGTTCGAGCAGAAGAACCGGACCTATTTCGCCGCGTCGATTCCCGACCGCGGCGACGACTACTTCGCCCACTTCGATGCCCGGCTCGATGAGCTGCTGACCGACCAGGCCGCAGGGCTGCTCTACTTTCACGTGCTGGTCGCCGACAACGGCGCGGTGCTGGGCCGGGTCAACCTGGTTGATGTGGAAGGGGGTTCGGCGGAACTCGGGTACCGGATCGCCGAGGAGGCCGCCGGGCGCGGGCTGGCCACCGCCGCTGTTCACCAGATCTGCGAACTGGCTGCCACGGAGTACGGCCTGACCACGCTGAGGGCCAGGACCACACTCGACAATGCCGGCTCCCGGGCAGTGCTGGCGCGAACGGGGTTCACGCCCATCGGCGACATCCAGCTGAGCGGTCGCCCAGGCCTCCGTTTCGTACGGGACCTGCCGGCAGCCCGGCAGAGCGACGACTCACCCGCCTCACCCTGAGGCGACCCTTGGGTCATGACGTGCTCAGAGGCGGGCGTGGGCGGTGATGTCCGCGCTGAACTCCTCGGTCATCGCGGGGGTGACGGTCGGCCGGCACTGGGCGATCGCCGCCAGGTAGTCACCGGTACTCGCCCCCGGCGGGCTCTGCATGCCCGCCCCGCCGCCGATCGACTCCAGATCCCGTTCGAAGGACGCCTGGGCAGCGGTGCGCGCCGCGTGCTCGATGTCCGCCGGGGTGAACAGCTCGCTGGCCACCACCAGAGCCGGCACCTCCACGTCGGGGCGGCCGCCGGTGTACCGGGACCAGATCGCCGAGCGGGCGGCCGCGTCCGGGGTACCGATCGGGATCAGGTAGTCGAAGCGGCCAGGACGCAGGAACGCCGGATCCAGGGAGCGGATGGAGTTCGTCGCGCACACCAGCAGCCGCTCGTCGCCCTCCCGGAATCCCGGGATGAGCTTGAGGAGTTCATTGGTCACCCCGTGCATACCGCCCGGCTGCACCGGCTCGGTGCGGACCGGGGCGACCTCCTCGACCTCGTCGATGAAGACCAGCACCCGCTCCAGCTCCGCGATCCGGGCGAAGGCGCTGCGGAGGGCGGCGGCGAGGTTGCCCTCGTCCGCCAGCCGGGAGGGCAGCAGCTCGACGAACGGCCAGCCGAGTTTGGACGCGATGCCCCGTGCGAACGTCGTCTTGCCGGTGCCGGGCGGGCCGAACAGGGCGATGGCACGCGGCGGCCGGACCCCGTGCCGGGCCGCCCTCTCGGGCTCCGCCAGCGGCAGCACGACCCGCCGCTCGATCAGGTCCTTCTCCGCTTCCATCCCGGCCACCTTGCCCCACAGGTCACCCGGCAGGAACCGGCCGCCGAGGTCCTCCAACAGGCTCGCCGCGGGGCCGTGCGACGGTTCGACCTTCTCGAAGTAGGCCACCGCGGGCTGCCGGGTGTAGCCGGCGTTCAGGAGGCCCTCGCCGAGCAGGTCCTCCTCGGGCAGCACATAGGCGATCCGGCCCACCCGCGCCGCGACGAGCCGCCGCTCCAGCTCCACCAGCAGGGCACTGGCCAGTCCTCGCCCGCGCCAGACCGAGGAGATCGCGATACGCATCACCCAGGCCCGCTCACCGGCCACGCACGCCAGCGCCGCGCCGATCGGGACGCCCTGGTGAACGGCGACCACCGCGGGCTGCCGGGACGTCAGCGCGCCGATGCACTCGGCGAGGGAGAAGACCGACTCCTGCCCGAGCTCGGCCGTGGTGTCGATCAGGTGGACCACTGCCGCGAGATCGCTCTCGCGGTAATCGTGGATGAGCCAGTTCACCGGTACCGCCCCTCGTCCGTGCCGTTTCGGTGAGGCTAGGGGCGGGGCCGGGGCGGGGCCCGCTCCACCGTGAACAATCCGGCCGGCCGAACGCTACGTTCCGTCCGTAGGACGCGGACCCCGCGGCCCCTATGCGCCGGACCTACGCGGTCGGGGCGGTCGGCGTGGTCGGGGCGGTCGGGGCGGTCGGGGAACCCGTATCGCCCGGGAGGACGTCGAGCGCGCGCCGCCGGCGGCCGATGGCGTCGGGGTCCCAGCCGGAGCGGGGTACGGAGGCCAGCAGCAGGCGGGTGTAGGGGTGCCGTGGCGCGGTGAGGAGATCGGCGACCGGTTGGTGTTCCATGGTCCTCCCCCGGTACATCACCAGCGCCTCGTCGCAGACGTAGCGCACCACCGCCAGGTCGTGGCTGACGAAGACCAGGCCGATGCCGGTGTCGCGGCGGATGTCCGACAGCAGGTTGAGCACCTGGGCCTGCACCGAGACGTCGAGTGCCGACACCGCTTCGTCGAGAACCAGAACAGCCGGTTCGACTGCCAACGCACGGGCGATGGCGGCGCGTTGGCGCTGACCGCCCGACAGCTGACGGGGCAGCGCCGCCGACTCGCGGTCGCCGAGGCCGACCTGGGCCAGGAGCTCCCTGACCCGGCCGGCCCTCGCCGAGCGGTCACCGCAGCCGTGCAGCCGCAGCACCCCGTCGATGGTCGTCCCGATGCTGATCCGGCCGTCCAGCGAGAGGTAGGGGTCCTGGAAGACGATCTGCACGGCCTTCGCGCGGGCGAGCCGTGCCGCCCGTCCGCGCACCGTCGCGGCGATCGGGGCGCCCTGGACCAGGATCTGTCCATGGTCGGGGCGTTCGAGACCGACGAGCATCCGCGCCGTGGTCGTCTTGCCCGAGCCGGACTCGCCGACCAGGCCAAGGGCCCCGCCGGGATGCAGGGAGAACGACAGATCGTTGACGGCGACCACATGGGTGCCGCCGGTGGAGTAGGTCTTGCGCAGACCGCTGACCTGGAGCAGCGGCCCTCCGGGCGATGCGGGGGCTGGGGTGGGCACAGGGGCGGGAGCGGGTGCGGTGTTCAACGGTCCTCCTCGCTGGGTGAGGCACAGACGGCCGCCATCAGCGGCCGGCCGCCGATCTCATCGGCCAGATGGCAGGCGACGAGCGCGGGGCCACGCTGCGCCGTGGACGCCGGGACCTGGACGGGGGCAGGCCGTGCCAGGTCGGGCGCCGTCCTGTCGCAGAGTCCCGGCCGGGCGTGCGGGCAGCGGGCGGCGAAGGAGCAGCCCGGTGCGGCTTCCAGCAGGCCCATGGGGACGCCGCGGATCGGCGTGAGTCGTCCGAGCGGTCCGTCCAGAGGCGGCGTCGAACCGAGCAGCCCGGCGGTATAAGGGTGCCGGGGCGCGGTGAGCAGTTCGGTCGCGGTCCCGGTCTCGACGATCCTCCCGGCGTACATGACGTAGATCCGGTCGCAGGTCGCTGCGGCGAGATCGATGTCGTGCGTGATCAGCAGCAGGCCGAGGCCGCGTTCGCGTTGCAGCCGGCGGAGGATCGCCATGATCTCCGCCTGGGTGGTCACATCGAGCGCCGTGGTGGGCTCGTCGCACAGCAGCAGCCGCGGCTCCGCCGTGAGCACTCCGGCGATCATGACGCGTTGCAGCATTCCGCCGGAGAGCTCGTGCGGGTACTGCCGCAGGTGCCGGGCGGGGTCCGGCAGCCCGACTGCGGTCAGGAGTTCCAGCGCGCGGGCGCCCGCCCGTGCCCTGGACCAGCCGCCGGTCAGCCGCAGTGACTCGGTGAGGAAGTCCCCGACGCGTCGCACCGGGTTGATGCCCGCCCGGGGGTCCTGGAAGATCATGGACGCCTTGCCGGTGCGCACCTCGCGCAGGCATCCGGCGTCCGCCCCGACCAGATCGGCCCCGTCGACGCGGACGTGACCGCCGATCGCCGCCCCGGCCGGGAACAGGCCCAGCGCGGCACGGGCCGTGACCGACTTCCCCGAGCCGGACTCCCCGACCAGCGCGACGGCCTCGCCGGCGGCGACGGTCAGGCTGACGCCGTCCAGGATCGGACGGGCCATGCCCGGCAGCGCCACACTCAGGTCGTTGAATTCGAGCAGCGGCATCAGGACTCCCTCCCCGCGAGCCGGTCGCCGAGGTTCTCCCCGACGACGTTGAAGGCGACCACGACCAGGACGACCGCGACGGCCGGAACGATCGCGGACAGCGGTTGTCCCTGGAGGACGGCTGCCTGCCCCTGGTTGATCATGGAGCCCCAGTCGGGTGTCGGCGGCTGCACGCCCAGGCCGAGGAACGACAGGGCCGCGAGGTCGAGCAGCGCGTACCCGAAGTTCACCGTCGACTGGGCGAGCACGGTCGGGGTGATGTTGGGCAGCAGCCGGCGGAAGGCGATGAACACCGCCGAGTGGCCCTGCACCTGGTAGGCGGCGATGTACGGCCGGGTCTTCTCCTGCGCGGTCAGACCGCGCACCAGACGGGCCGTGTAGGGCATGTACGCGATGGCCATGGCGAGCACCGGCGCGGTCAGTCCCTTGCCGAACAGGGCCACCGCGAGGATCGCCAGCAGCAGCGCGGGGAAGGCGAACAGGATGTCGAGCACCCGGCCGACCGCCGTGTCGACCCACCCGCCGCGCCACGCGGTGAACAGACCGACGGCGACCCCCAGAGTGGTGGAGAACAGCACCACGGCGAGCGGGCCGGCGAGGCTGGTGCGGGTGCCCTCGATCAGGGCCGAGAACGTGTCGTGCCCGCCCAGATCGGTGCCCAGCCAGTGGTCGGGGCCGGGCCCGGCGAAGCCGTTGCCCAGCTCGCCGAAGGTCGGGTCCTGCGGGGCGATCCAGGGCGCGAACAGAGCGATCAGGACGAAGAGGGCCAGAAGCAGCAGACAGCCGCGCATCAGCCAGCCGCCACCGGCCCGCCGCAGCCACACCAGCGGGAGTCGCAACCGGGACGGCGACGGAGCGGGTGGGTCGGCCCGGCGGTCGGCCATGGTGGAGGAAGGGGCATTCATCGTGCGCTCCCTGCTGCTGCCGCGACGCGCGGGTCGATCAGCGGATACACCAGGTCCACCAAGGTGTTGACGACGACGAACGCCGCGACCACCAGCAGCACGATCGCCTGGACCACCTGGAAGTCCATCTCGTTCACGGCCTGCACCAGCAGCGAACCCACCCCGGACATCCCGAACGCGGTCTCGACGATCGCGGTGCTCACCAGCATTCCCGAAACCAGCAGCCCGGAGACAGTGACGATGGGCCCCAGCGCGTTGCGCAGCACATGGCGCCGCACCACGGACGACTTGGACATCCCCCGGCTGAGCGCGACCTCGACGTGTTCACGGCGCAGCTCGTCCAGCATCGCCGAGCGCGTCACCCGCGTCACGAGTGCCATGAACGTCACCGACAGCGCGATGGCGGGAAGCACCACATGGTGCATCCGGTCCAGCAGACCGGTGCCGTTCCCGATCGTCGGGAACCAGCCCAGGCGTACGCCGAGCACCGAGCGGAGCGTGATCGCCGCGACGAAGGACGGCACCGCCGCCCCCACGGTGACCATCAGCAGCACCGCCGTGTCGGTGCGCGTTCCGCGCCGCAGCGCCCCGACGATCCCGGCGCCGACCCCCACGACCGCGATCATCAGCGCCGCCGTGCCCACCAGGAGCATCGAAGCGGGCAGCCGGGACCACAGCACCTGGTCGACGCTCTGGTGGAACAGGTACGAGCGGCCGAGGTCCCCTTGCAGCACGCCCTGCAACCAGTGCCAGTACCGCTCGGGGAACGGGTCGTTGAACCCGTACTGCTCCCGTATCGCGGCGATCTCCTGTGGGCTCGGGCTGCGACCGCGCACCAGGAAGCTGACCGGGTCGCCCGGTGCCAGGTACAGCGAGGAGAACACCACGAACGAGGTGACCAGCAGCGTCACCGCCATCGTGAGGAGCCTGCGCAGCGTCGACACCGCCAGGGCGCCGAACCTCCCGGCCCGCCTGGCACCGTCCACCGCGGTGGTCGCCAGGGCGGCTGTCATCCGCGGGCTCCGATCTCGGCGGCCCACGGGTAGTACAGGTAGGCGATGGACGGCTGGACCCCGGTGATCCGCTTGCCGAGGAAGACGCTCACCGGCTCGGTGTACAGCGGCAGCCAGGGCAGTTGCTCCATGGCCGTCTGCTGCGCCTTCCCGGTCGCGGCGGCCACCGCTGCCGGATCCTGGGCGACGGTGGCCTCGTCGATGGCCGCGTCGAACTGCGGGTTCGACCAGTTGCCGTAGTTGCTGAACGCGCCGGTCTGCAGCGATCCGTACATGTCCAGCGGGTCGGTGATGGACGTGTACCAGAAGGTGAGGAACAGATCGATGCCCTTGCGGGCGGCCGCGTCGGTGAACAGCGCCGTGTACTTGTCGGCGGAGATGGTGTCGATCTGCGGGTTCAGCCCGATGGCCTTGGCCGCCTGCGCGACGGCCTGGGTGATGATGGTGGTCTGGGAGTCCAGCGGGCTGCTGGCGATCACGACCTTCTGCCCGGCGACTCCGGCCTGGGCGGCCAGCGCCTTGGCCTTCACCGGGTCGTAGGGATAGCTCGGCAGCGCCTTGAGCAGTCCCTTGACGGTGGAGTCGGGTGTACCGCTCCAGGTGTTCGAACTGACCAGTGAGTCCGCGACATCGGCGACCCCGCCCGCGCCCGCCTTGACGATGCCCTTGCGGTCGATGGCCATCAGCAGGGCCTGCCGTACCCGGGCGTCGCCCAGCGGTCCCTTGAGGTTGTTGACGATCTCGGAAGCGACCGTGGTGTTCCGGCCGAAGTACAGCGTGCCCGCCTGGCTCGCCTTCAACTGGGCGTAGGCGTGCGGCGGGACCATCCAGCCACCGTCGACCTCACCGGTCTGGAAGGCGTTGACGCGGGTCGTCGGGTCGGACAGGAAGACGAACTTGACCTCGCCGGCCTTGGGCTTGAGCTTGGCGTCCCAGTACCCGTCGAAGCGCTTGAGCACCAGTGACTGGCCCGAGGTCCAGGACCCGAACGAGAAGGGTCCGGTACAGTTCACGCCCTTCGCCGGGTTGCCGTAGTCCTTGCCGTCCTTCTTGAGGGTGGCCGCGGACTCCACCGTGCCGGGACTCGCGGCAAGGTACTTGTTGAACGTCGAGTCCGGTGACTTGAGGCTGACGGTGACCTGCGACGGTCCGGTCCGGTCGATCGACTTCACATTGCGGAACGGGTAGGCCCAGTTGCTGGCCACCTCGGGGTCCAGGTTGCGGCGCAGCGAGGCGACGACGTCGTCGGCGGTGAGCGTCGTACCGTCGTGGAAGCGCACGCCGGAGCGGATCTGGTACACCCAGCTGGTCGGCGTGGGGTGGGTGTAGGAGGTCGCCAGGCCGGGTGAGGTCGTCAGGTCCGGGTTCCAGCGCAGCAGGCTCTCGCAGACGTTGGCGAGGATCTGGTTCGGCGGGTAGTCGAACGCGTAGGCGTAGTCGATCGAGGTCGGCTCGGCGAAGAGCGACCAGGTGAACGAGTTGACCGGGCCCGCGGCGGCCGGGGTCTTCGCCGTCAGCCGGTACGCGGCGTCGGCGGTCCCGGCCGGCGGGTGCGCCGTGCCGCTGCAGGCACTCAGGGTGGTGAGGGCGAGTGCGGCGGCCGCGGCGACGGCGGCGGTCAGGGTGCGGCGGACGGGTCGCCGCGCGGATCGCTGGTCAGGTCGCAGGACAGTTCTCGGACAGACTGCTGGCATGGTGTTCCTCCGTGAGTGGTGCGCCTGAGGGTGCGCGTGGGAACAGCGCGGGAACGGCTTCGGCGTGCGGGCGGCACAGCTCAGTCGGTCGCGGCGAAGACGAGCCGCCCGTCGATGTAGGTCCGCAGCACCCGGGTCTCGGCGATCTCCAGGGCGGGCCGCTCGAAGGGGTCCCGGTCCAGCACCACGAGGTCGGCGTACTTGCCCACCTCGACCGTCCCGGTGACGTCGTCGAGGTGGTTCACCCACGCGCTGCCCGCGGTGTAGGCGGTCAGGGCCTGGGCGAGCGTCAGTGCCTGCTCCGGGTAGAACGGCTTGGCGGGCTCCTGCGCGGTCGAACTGTCGGAGCTGTGGACGTCTTCGGCGGCGTCATGCGCCTGCGGAGCGTTGGGGGCTTCGGCGGGCACCGCCCGGTTGACCGCGACATGGATACCCCACATCGGGTTGGGGCTGCTCACCGACCAGTCGCTGCCGGCGACCAGCCGGGCGCCGGCCCGCAACAGGTCGCCGAACGGGTACTGCAGGGCGGCCCGCTCGGATCCGAGGAAGGGGATCGTCAGCTCGTCCATCTGCGGCTCGTGCGCCGCCCACAGTGCCTGGATGTTCGCGGCGGCCCCCAGCTCGGCGAAACGCCCCAGGTCATCGGGGTGGATCAGCTGCAGATGGGCCAGATGGTGGCGGTTGTCGTTGGTGCCGTTGGCCGCCTTGGCGCCGGCCAGCGCGTCGAGCGCCTCACGGACGGCCCGGTCCCCCAGCGCGTGGAAGTGGATCTGGAAGCCCGCTTCGTCGAGCACCCGCACGGCGTCGTCCAGCAGCTGAGGATCGACGAAACTGAGGCCGGAGTTGTCCGTGGCGCAGCCGCAGTGGTCGAGGTAGGGCTCCAGCAGGCCCGCGGTGAAGTTCTCCGCGATGCCGTCCTGCATGATCTTCACGGTGGTCGCGTTGAACCGCCCGACCTGGCCGGTTCGCCTGCGTTCCTCGAGCTCGGGAAGCTGCTCCAGCCCGCGCTCGCGGTCCCACCACAGGGCGCCGACCACCCTCGCCTGGAGCGACCCTTCGCCGGCCGCCCGCACATAGACGTCGAAATTGTCCGGGTTTCCGGGGAAGACGCCGATCATGGCGTCCTGCCAGGTGGTCACCCCGAGGGAGAACAGATACTCCTGCGCCACCAGCAGTCCGGCGAGCGCCTCGTCCGGTGTCGCGACGGGCAGGTGCGCGCCGACCAGGCCCACGGCACCCTCCTGAAGGGTGCCGGCCGGAGTGCCGTCCGGCTCCCGCTCGATCCGGCCGTCCACCGGGTCGGGGGTGTCACGGTCAACGCCGGCCAGCCGCAGTGCGAGCGAGTTGACCCAGGCGCCGTGGCCGTCCCGGTTGCTGAGCAGTACCGGCCGGTCGGGGACGATCGCGTCCAGCATCTCGCGGGTGGGAGTGCCGCCGGGGAAGACGTCCATGGACCAGCCACCGCCGGATATCCAGTCCGCGTCCGGGTTCGCCTTCGCGTACTCGGCGACCACCGCCAGATATCCCTCGACGGAACGCTCCTCGGACAGATCGCAGCGCAGCATCTGGACCCCGGCCACCGCCGGGTGCATGTGCGCGTCCTGGAAACCGGGGACGAGCAGGCCACCCGCGAGATCGACGACCTCGGTGTCCCCGTCGGCCAGGGCGCGGACCGACGTCTCGTCGGAGACCGCCAGGATCCGTCCGCCCCCGACCGCTACAGCGGCATCGATCGGCGCCGACGAGGTCCCGGTGAAGACCCGGCCCCCCACGAAGACGGTGTCGGCCCGCTGCCTGGTGTTCCCCATCGACGTACCCTCCGGCTCGGCGGGCCGGGCCCGCACTGCGTGTGTGTTGAGGAGGAGTGAACGGCAGCGCAACACTGTTGTCAACGGTGTTGCGCGCATTGGTGCGGGCGTCGTTAGACTGGCCGCACCATGCCGAATCCACACGCCGCCACCCCCGCCCGGACGAAGCGCGCCGGCGCGCAGTTGTCACCCGACGCGATCATCGAAGCGAGCCTGCGCATCGCGGCTCGCGGCAGCGCCGACGCCTTCACGGTCCGCCGCCTCGGCGAGGAGCTGAGCGCCGACCCGACCGCGATCTACCGACACTTCCGCGACAAGGACGAGTTGCTGCTGTCCGTCGCCGACCGGACGCTGGGAGAGGTGCTCGACGGCATCCCCGGCGGCCTCGACTGGAAGGGACGGCTGCGCGCCCTGGCCGCCGGCTCCCTGCGGGTCGCCCTCAAATACCCCGCGGTCGTGTCGGCCATGGCCAGCCGCACCACCCGGCGCACGAACGAGTTCCGCATCGTCGAACTCATCCTCGGAGCCGTCATGGAGGCCGGGCTCTCGGGCCAGGACGCGGCCGTCCACTACCGCATGGTCGGCGACTCCCTGCTGGCGCACGTCGGCCAGCGCGCCGCCTATCTGCTGTTCGACCCGGACGTACGGGCCGGTGACGAGTCCTCGTGGAACCGCGAGTACCGGCGGGTCGACGCCACCGCCTTCCCCAACATCACCCAACTCAGCTCCCAGCTGGCCGAAGTGACGGATGACCAGATCTTCGAAGCCAGGGTCGAGTCGCTGATCGCCGCGATCGAGCGGAAGGCCGAGGCCGTTCGCGGGGCATAACGCCACACGGGTCCGCCCGGATCCCCACGGATGGCCGAGCGTTGGCATTGCCGCGGTGGCGCAACGCTGTTGGCAACACTGATGTGCCAGCGCTTCACTCCCCCTCGACTCGGATACCCGCGGCGGGCTCCACCCCGCCGCCCGAGCGTCGGCGCGGGCCTCGCCGGCCTCCGCTGTGCGCACCAGCTGTGGAACCGTGGCAAGCCGGTGGCCGCGACCGTGTACGAGGCGGACACCACCCACCTCGGCGGCCGCTGCTGGTCCCCGCGCGGCTTCTTCGACAACGGCCAGGTCAGCGAGCACGGCGGGGCCTTCATCAGCTCGACCGACACGGCGATCCTCAAGCTCGCCGCGACCCTGGGCCTCAAGCGCGAGTACGCGAACGGCGGCGCGCTGGACACCGGTGACTACGTCGCCCGGATCAACAACAGCACCTACACCGGGGCCCAGCAGCAGAGCGACTGGGACGGCGACGTGTACAACGCCTTCAGCGCCTCGTACGACGCGGCGGGAACCGCCCGCTACAACCCCGGCACCTCGGCGCCTATCACTGCTACAAGGTCGGCCAGTACACCTCGTTAGCCGGCTACGCGGGCGTCCAGGAGGGGCCGGATCCACTTCGCCGACGAGCACACCGACGTCGACAACTCCACCCTGAACGCCGCGGTGGCCTCCGGCGAACGTGCCGCGAGCGAGATCACGACGCAGATCTGAACCTGTGGAACTCCTGAGGTGACCGCGCCGCATCAGGGCCCGGCAGGATCGCCGCTTCCCGCGAAGCTGCGATCCTGCCGTTGCGCACCGGCGTCACCGGCTGGACTCGGCGTGGTTGCAGATCCGGTAGGCCTCCAGATGTTCGACCAGTTCCTGCGGGTGGGCCAGCGCCGGGAGGTGGCCGCCGTCCATCTCGTCCGGGGTGAAGCCCAGCCGTTCCTGGACGACGCGGCGCTGGAAGTCGGCCGGGAAGAACCGGTCCTGCCGGCAGAGCAGGAACTTGGTCGGCACCTGCGGCCAGGTCGAGAGCGGCCAGGGCTTGAGGAAGGGCGCCTCGGCCTGGTCGAGGACCGGCCGCACCATCAGAGCGGCGGCCACATCCTCGGGAACATCGTGCAGGAAAGTGATCCGCGGATCGAACTCGGCATCCGGGTCACGCCCCTCCCGCACATCCAGCTCCCGTCTGGCACCGGGCTGCCCGGTGTTGGCCCACCAGTCCCCCGGCGACTCCCCCGGCGCGGGGACCATGGCCGCCACCAGCACCATCAGCTCCACCGGAACCCGCGCACAGACCAGCGGGGCGGTGAACCCGCCCATCGACTGCGCCACCAGCACCAGGTCCTTACGGTTACCGATGGCTTCCAGCACCACCTCGGTGTACTCCGCCAGCCCGGCCGTCTCGTCCGCGCACGGCAGATCCGGCGTCACCACGTCGTGCCCCCGGGCCCGCAGAAGCGGCACCACCCGGTGCCAGTACCAGGAGTCGGATCCCGCACCGGGAATCAGCACATAGGTCGCCATCGTCAGTCCTCACGCAGCCCGGCGACGCGCGTATCGAGCCGCCACAACGTTAGACGCTGCCACGGCCCGGAACTCATCGCACGCACTGTGATGCCGCGTCGCCGGACGCTTCACGCCGGATCCAGGCCCTCCGATTGACCCATCTTTCCTGCTCCGAAATGCACCCCGCACCAGGCCTATTGGTTGGCTAGAGTTATCTCATCAAGCAACGGAACAACCCCCGCGGCAACCGCCCGGAGCAGGGAGTACCACCGTGAACGCCAACGCACTGACGCCGGTTCTGACGCGCGCCGCCACCGCTGAGACCACCAGTGACCCGAGCAGCGTCATGACCCTTCTCGCCGACTGCGGCACCGACGGCAGCTCGCTGACGAGTTACCGCTCGCAGTTCACGGAGGGGGCGGTGGGTGCTCCGGCCCATTTTCACACGCGGGCCTCGGAGCTCTTCTTCGTCATCGGCGGTTCCCTGCAGGTGCTCGTCGATGACGAGGTGAAGATACTGAACGAGGGCGACCTTCTGCTCGTGCCGCCGCACACCCCGCACGCCTTCGCGGCGGCCCCCGGCGCCGAGGCCGACGTGCTGTTCGTGTTCACCCCCGGCATGCCGCGCTTCGACTACCTGCGGCTGCTCGGCCGGGTGATGCGCGGTGAGGCGAGCCCGCAGGAGATCAAGGACTCCTCCGAGCAGTACGACAACCACTACGTCGACAGCCCGGTGTGGCGCGCCGCTCTCGACGCGGCGAAGTAGTCCGAAGGGTTGAGCGCAGGGTTGGTGAGAGCCCTGCGCGCCATCGGAAAATGGGCCAGCGATGTCCGCCGCGCCTCTGCTAGCGTGGAACGCATGAAGCGCGCTGCTATGACGACGACGCCGGAGAGTGTCCCGGCGCGCTGACTGATGTCTTAGTCCGAAGCCCCGGGGCGAGTGCCCCGGGGCTTCGCCGTGGGGTCACTCGCCTCACTGTCCGCGAGGAGACCACGATGCATGATCACCGCAAGCTCGGTCGTGAGCTGGAACTGTTCGACACCGACCCGCTGATCGGTGCCGGGCTGCCGTACTGGCTGCCCAACGGTGCGACCGTGCGCCACGCGCTGGAGGAGTACATCCGCAACGCCGAACGGCGCGCGGGCTACCGGCACGTGTACTCGCCGGTGCTCGGCAAGCGGGAGCTCTATGAGATCTCGGGGCACTGGTCCCACTACAGCGACGACATGTTTCCACCGATGGACCTCGGCGGTGAGCAGGTCGTGCTGCGGCCGAGTCTGTGTCCGCACCATGCGGTGATCTACCGCTCGCGCTCCCGCAGTTACCGCGAGTTGCCGCTGCGTATGGCCGAACTAGGAGGCATGTACCGCTCCGAGCAGTCGGGCGTGCTCGGCGGGCTGACCCGCGTGCGGGCCATCCAGCTCAACGACGCGCACATCTTCTGCACCCTGGACCAGGTCGCCGACGAGGCCCGGTCGGCGCTGCAGATGATCCGCCGGGCGTACGAGGCGCTCGCCATCAGCCCGAGCCGCTACCGGCTCTCGCTCCCCGGCCCCGGCGGGAAGTACGTGGCCGCCCCGGAGATGTGGGAGCGGTCCACCGCCCTGCTGACCGAGGTCCTGGACCGCTCCGGCCTGCCCTACGAAGCCGCCGAGGGCGAGGCCGCGTTCTACGGACCCAAGATCGACGTCCAGGTCGTCGACGGCGCCGGCCGCGAGTCCACCCTGTCCACCATCCAGATCGACTTCCACCAGCCCGAGCAGTTCGATCTGCACTACATCGGCGCGGACGGCGCGAAACACCGGCCGGTCATGGTCCACCGGAGCATCATCGGCAGCGTCGAGCGTGCCGTCGCGCACCTCATCGAGCAGCACGGCGGCGCCTTCCCCGCCTGGCTCGCGCCCACCCAGCTCGTCGTTCTCCCGGTCTCCGACGCCGAGTTGCCGCAGGCCGCCGAACTCGTCCACCGCTGTCTCGACCAGGGGCTGCGCGCGGAACTCGCCGGGCCGGAGCGCGGCAGCCTGGGTGCGCGCATCCGGCTCGCACGGCTTGTGCCCTACCAGGCGGTGATCGGTGCCAAGGAGGCCGTCGACGACCAGGTCGCCCTGCGCCTGCGGGACGGCCGCCGCCTGGACGCCCTGCCCGCCGCGGAGGTGCTGGCCCGCATCTCCGCTCTCGTCGACGCTCACAGCACCGACCTGTGGGACGGCGACGCCAAAGCGTAGTGCGCGGTTCGACCCGGCCCGCGGTGGCATCGAGATGCGCCGGATCGGATGGCCTTGGCCAGGACCATCGCCAGGACCGTCCGATCCGGCGTCTCAGGCTCACCGCGGTCTGCCGCACAGGACCTACCGTGTCACCGGGTGTCGCCTTCCCAGTCCCAGTGATCCGGGTCACCCGCGCGGGGGCCGTAGAGGGCACGGCCCCCCGGGCCGAACCTGCCGATCTCGGTGATCAGCGCGGCACTTTCCTGCAGTTGCCGGTTCGTCCAGCCGGTGACGTCGAGGCGCAGTCCGTCCAGGGGACCGCCGACCAGTTCCCGGTATACGTGACCGGTCCGTGGCCCCGGATCCGGATCGTCATGGTCGGCACCGTAGACCCGGCGCCAGATCAGTTCACCCATGCCCATCAGCATTGCAGCCGGCACTGACACCGCGCCGAAATCGGCTGCCCGGACGCGGAGCCGGACCCCGTCATCCCGCGATGAGGCCGATGCGGATGGAGTCGTCGTAGGGGACGACCAGGGTCTCGCTGCTGCCGGCGATCCACTGCGCGGGGACGAGGAACAGCCTGCCGTTCGACTCGACCAGCAGGCGCAGCCCTCGGTAGCGGAAGCGGTAGGAGTCCTTCGCCGCGCCGGCGACCTCCGTCTGCTCAACTCCGCTGGGGGCATCCCGCAGGGGTTCCTTGGTGTAGAGCACGACCTCCGGACGGTGCTCGAGCGACGCCGCGTCGTCCAGCGCCCGGCCCCGGCCGTACGCGGCGGCGAAACTGTTGGCCGTCCAGAAAGAGCCGGCTACGACGATGACGGCGACCCAGGCCAGGGCATAGCGGCTGATGCGCCGGACAGCGGGGGACTCCAGCCAAACGGCGAGCTCACCGCTGTGCGCGGCGGGCGAAGGAGGCGCGGGCGGAGGCAGAGCAGGAGGCGGATCCGCGGACGGGTCGCCGACCGCCGCACGGTGCCGGTCCCAGCGGATGGCGAAGATGCGCAGCAGTCCGAGGCCGTAGGCGATCGCGAGGGCGCCGCACCCCAGACAGACCGGTGTCGTCGCGATCGTCTCGGTGCGCGCCACGCGCGGTATCAGGAGCCCGACGACGCCCCTGGTGAACACCAGCAGCCCGAGGAGAACGGTGAACAGCCCCACCCAACCGGTGATGGCGTCGCGATCCGAGGAGGACACCATCCAGCGGACCGTGGTGTGGGCGGCGATGACCAGCAGGCTGATGACCGCGAGGACGATGAGGGGCGGATAGACGACCTCCACGCCGTAGAGCAGCATCTCCTGCAACGACAGGTCGACCATGTCGAGGTAGACACCGAAGTAGCGGAAGCGCGCCGTCGTCGCCACGTAGCCGAAGTAGAACAGCAGGGTGGTCAGTGCGGTGGTCGGCGCGATGACGTTGGCCACCGTCCACAGGCGTGCCCAGATCTGGCTGTCCACGAGTGGAGCGTCGGGCTCCGGGGTCGGATTCGGTTCAGGATCCGGGGTCGGATTCGGTTCGGGGTCCGGGGTCACGTCCCGCCTTCGGAGGGCGTTGCCGAGTCGGACGGCGTCACTTCGGAGGGGTCACCGGTCGGCCCCTGCGTGTCGTCCGAGGCCGAATCCGACGGGTCGGGAGAATCGGTGCCACCGGCGGAAGCCGAGGAGTCCGGAGCAAAGGTCATCGTGCGTGTGGTGGTGACGAGCGCCGTCACGGGATGCCCGGAGGACGGCGCGTACTGCCCGCCGAGCAGCGAGCACGGGCGGGGTGAACGCGACACGCACCGCACGGTGACCTTGATGTCGAGTGTCGCCTTCCCGGCGCCGAGCCCGTCCGGCCTGGCGAACCGGATGCTGCAACCGTGCCTCGGCGCCTGCGAGGTCGGTTCCAGCATGGTCCCGGCCGAGCAGGCGTTCACCGGGTCCTTCACGTCCGGCGCACCGTCGCGGATGTTCCATGACGCCGGTTCGCCGTCGTCATCGAGTGCGCGCACCCCGCACGGCCGGTCGGAGATCTGTGCTTGCGCCCCCAGCACGCGGACCGACTCGAACTGCACGGGAACATCGGCATCGTTGTTGACGAGCACGAAACAGGCGTCCGCCCGGTAGCGGCCCTGACCGTCGGATTGGTCCAGCGGATAGACGTTGTCGACGGTCGGCCCGGAGATCCTGGCGATGCCGGACTGCCCCGGCCCACCGCTCCCGCCCGAGGAGCCCCCGGATCCCGAGGAACCGTCGCCTCCACCGCTGGACGACCCTTGCGATGCCGGGGAGGGTGAGTCGTCGGAGACGACCCGGATGATGCCGTAGACGCCGAAGATCAGGAGCAGGGCCGCTAACGCGGCAAGCATGACGTGAGTCCCTCGGTTCGCAGCCATGGAAAGTCCCCCTTGACCGGATGATAGGAGCCCACCCGTCCAAGGTGAAGAGGCCTGCCCGCGGCGAAGAGGGCACCCATCACTTCGCAGGGCCGGGTTCGCCGGAGGTCATCAGCCCCAGCGAACCGTCCGCCGCATTTGCTTGCGCCGCAGGAAGAGAGTGCCGATGCATCCGCACATGTGCGCACACCAGGGCGGACGACGACCTCGTCCTGCGCGACGGGACAGCGGACCTGGAGATCCGGGTCATCACCTCACCGGCGCCCGAACCCCTCGTCGAGACGCTGTTCACCGACGAGATGGTCGCCGTCGTTCACCGACGAGATGGTCGCCGTGGTCCGGCGCGGGCACCCCCTCGCCGGAAAGCCGCTCACCCCGGCCGCCTTCTGCGGCGCGCCGCACGTCCTGACGTCCCGGCGCGGCCGGCTGCGCGGGAGCAGGTACGTGCCGCTCTCGCCGACGACGCCGAGCCGGCGCCCGAGCACCGATGACGCACCACGCGCCGTGCCGGTCGGCGGACCCGCTCACCGGACGCGCAGCGACGCGCTGATGGCCTTGCCCGTCCGCTGCACGACATCCGCGAGCCGTTCCAGATGCTGTGCGGGATGCGTCAGGACACACAACGCCGCCACCGGGACATCGTCCGCGGCGTACAGCGGAACGGCCACACAGCACACTCCCGGCACCACCTCCTCCCGGTCGAACGCGGCACCGCGGTCCCGGATCGCCGCCGCTTCGCGAGGCCAGGACGCGGGGAGCCGGTCGAGCGGCAGAGCGCGGTCCGCCCCGGCCACCAGCACCTTGCCCGCCGCGGTGAACCACGGCCAGACCGTGCCGCTGCGTGGCGGTGGCACCACCGTGTTCTCGCCGGGCGTCCAGTCCAGTACCAGCGTCTGACCCTCGCGTAACGCGCTGATGCCCACGGTCGCGCCGGTCGCACCCAGCAGGCGGCGCACCGGCTCCCGCACCGCGGCCCGCAGCCCGGGATGCGGCTGCCACTCCTGCCCGAGCTGGAACATGCGCGGACCCATCCGGTATCCCCCGTGGCACCGCTCGACGGCGTTCAGCGCGACCAGTTGCTCCAGCAGCCGGTACGCGGTCGTCTTGGGCAGCCCGCACTCCGACGCGAGCCTCGTCAGTCCTGCCTCCCCGGCCCGGTCCACAGCCCCCAGCAGTCCGAATGCGCCCTGCAGCACACCACGCCCGCCGGCCCACGGCGGGAGATCCGCCAGGACCCCTGTCTCCGGCTCGTACGCGCCTGGCCGGTTCAACGGCTCGTTCAACTGCCTCATCGATGAGACCCCCGTCTCGATGCGATCACCACGCTGCCGGCGCCCCCCGTGGTGTCGTCGACCGACCCCCACGGCCGCGCGCGCCGCCCACCCTGACCGAACGCCGGCTCGTACCCCGCACCCCGGCTTCGCAGGGAATACGGTTCCGACGACACTCGAGTTCAGCACCGCGGAGCGTGAGTTCCGTACGCAGCGCGACGTGGACAGGTCGTAGTACGCCCGGCCCACGGGGTTGAGGCTCATCTCGCGGCGCGGAGGCGGAACCGAAAGCCGATCGCTTTCCTTGCCGGTCCTCGAGGGGCGTGGAAGGCTCGGGCGATGAGTACGGATCTTGTCGACTGGTCGTCGATCGCCGCCACGGATTTCCCGTTCCCCGCCGCCGTACCGGCCGCCCGGCTGGGCGACGAGCTGTCGGCCATGCTCGTGTCCCCCGACCCCGAAGTCCGGGACGAGCACGCCTACACCGCCGCCGCGCGATGGATACGCGAAGGTCACCTCGACGAGGTTCTGGAGGACCTCGGTGACACCGCCGCGGACCGTTTCACCCATCGGGAGATCCAGGCCAGGACCTTCGCGCCCCTCGTGCTCCGGTGCGTTCTGACCCGCGGACAGGCCGCCCCCGGCACGGTGCCGGAGACGGCCGCGGAGCGCTGGTACGCCGGCTTCGCCTCCTGGTACCCGTCGGAGCGCGACACCCGCGGCTGGGACGACTCCCTCGGCTGGCTGCACGCCGTCGCACACGGCGCCGACGCGGCCGCCGCGTTCGGACAGGCGCTGCCCGCCCGCCGCACCGAACTGCTGGAACTGTGCGCCCGCCGGATGACGGCCGAACACACCGCCTACCGCTACGCGCAGCTGGAGGATGCCCGTCTCGCCCACGCGCTCAGCCGTATCCTGCTCGCTCCGGACCTGACGGCCGAACAGGCCACCGGCTGGTTGGGCATCGTGACGGACGCCCTCGACGGTGGCGGCCCCGGCCCCGTTCCACCCTGGGCCTTCAACACCTTCGCCACGCTCCAGTCCCTGCATCTCCATCTCACCCGCGGCCTTGCCGACGGAGGCGTTCCACCGCACGCTCCGGTCGTCGCCGATCGTGTGGCCGCCGTCCTCCGGCTGCCCTACGGCTGGCTCGCCTGACGTTCATCGCACCGCCCGGACGGGCAGCCGCTGTGCGCGGCCGCCCGTCCGGGCGGATGGTCATCGGGTCAGGACGTCCAGGCCGGTCCCTGCCCGGTCCAGCTGATGACCAGCTGAATGTCGTCCAGCTTGCCGGCGTCGAACAGAGCAGCGGCGTCCTCGCCGAATCCGAGCAGCCAGTCTCCCCTGGGACTGGTTCCGGAGAGCGAGGCCCAGGTCGCGGCGTTGCCCCGCCGGGTGCTGGCCGTGCCTTCCGTGGTGGTGGCGCTTCCACCGCCCTTGATGCGACGCAGCGACAGCAGCGTGTTGGGCACCGGTTCACCACTGTCGAGCCGGACGGCGACCGCGGAGGTGACGAGGCCCGAGATCCCGACCGGGAAATCGATGTCCCGCAGGTTGAGCGTGACCGAGCGGGCCTTCGGGTCTGCGGGGTTGTTGAGGTCGTACCACTGGTCGGGGAAGTCGGTCGCCAGGCTGAACACCCGGTCCGAACCGCGCTCCCGGGATCCGTTGAACCGGTTGATCAGCTGGCTGCGGTAGCCGTCGTCGTACAGGGCCGTGTAGTCGATCGTGAGCATCACATCGGCGATCGCGGCGAAGTCGATCGGATTCGCGGCGGGCGGAAGGTGGAGTTCCCACGTGGTGTCCACGCCGCTGGACTCGAACGGCCGCAACATGTCGGCCTGGGCGTCGAGTTCGAAGACCCCGCTGGCGTTGACCGGTGACGTCAGAGCGACCACTCCGGGGTCGTGCCGCACCACGATGTCCTTGAAGCCGCTGTCCTGCCGGGTGGTCACCCGGGAGATGCCGTTGGAGGCCAGCGTGGCGCGAACGCCCCGCTCCGGCGGAAAGAGCCCGGCGATGCTGACGCGTACCTGGCTGATCATCCGGCAGAACTGACCGGGGAAATCACCGTCGAACAGGGACATCGGGGTGGCGAAGGCGATGGATCCGGTACGACGGAACTCCAGGAACTCCACCGGCATGAGCTGGGCGAGGGAGAACGTCTGGGACAGGTTGAGACGCCGGCGTTCCGACCGGAAGGCGTACTCCTCCAGGCCGCTCAGGTCCTGGCTGAGCCGTTCCGCTCCGGTCAGCCCCCGGCGATTGACCTGATTGCTGGTGTCGGTCGTCTCGGCCGGCGTCTGCCAGTAGTCGTTGCCGATCAGGGTCTGGGCCGATTCGGCCCGCTCAAAGGCCAGTTGCGCCTGCGCCAGCCGCGCGGTGGCGGTGGCCTGCTGCAGGAAGTACCGGTACGTCCCGCCGAGCGTGTTGCTCATCCACAGATACAGATCGGCGTTGGTGAACTGGTCGTTGAGGAACTTCAGCGTCGCTGTCGCCTGGTCGCGCTGGAGGGTGGCGATCGCCTGCTCCTGAGTCGCTATCGTCACCTGGTCGTTGGCCGTCACCATCTGCGCGGCCGCGACCAGTGAGTCCTGCTCGGCAGAGGTCTTCTGCAGGCGCCACTCGTCCTTGTGCTGCTCGATGCCGGCCTTGAGCTGGTTGGCATCCATCCGTGCCTGGAGGGTGTTCTCGTTGGCCTGGAAGATGCCCCTGCCGACAAGTCCGGCCGTGATGGACATCGCTATGGCCGGCCTGGCGCCGCCGGAGAAGACCGCACCCGCGAGGTCAGCCGCGTTGTACGCCTGCTGCAGGACACCGACCGCCGTGTCGACGGCGTTGATGGTGTTCCGGATGGATCTCATCTCGCCGTACTGGTCGAGGAGGTCGCGCTCGTACTGGTTCGGCGGCAGACCGATCTGCCGCTCGTAGGTCCTGACCATGACGTCGGCCTTGGCACGCTGGGCTGCCGCCGCCTTGACCGCGTCGTTGGCCTCCGTCACCCGACTGGTGGCGAGGCCGATCTGTGCGTTGGTCAGATCGATCCCCTTGCCCGCGTCGAAGGCCCGCAGGCTGCGATCGTCGTACTTCTCGAGTGCGGCGAGGTAGCCCGCCTCCATCTGGGTTGCCTGGGACACGAGTTGATGCGCCCGCTCCATCAGCGTCTTGAAGCGGAAGGGCGTGGGCTGGCTCACCGTGATCGTCCCGACGACACCTTGCGTACGGGGCATGCCCGCGATGTTCCGCCCCTGACGCAACTTGGCGAGCTGTACGTTCACCCGCGCCGACAGCGACTCCAGCTCCGGGATCGGCAGGATCGGCTCACCGGGATTCATCGGCTCGAGCGGGCGCAGCGCGGGAACGGAGAGCAGTCGGCGGGCGGCGAGGTAGAGGGTCCTGGCGTGGGCGACCGACTCATCCGTCTCGCGGCTGAATTCGGAGTCCGCGAAGTCGATGTGGCACCGGATCACCGCCAGCAGCGTGGCACGGGTGTAGGGGGCCGGACGGTTGTCCACGAGCCCAAACGGATCCAGCTTCTCCGTCCACTGGGGAGGGAATTTGAGATCGGGGCGGACCGCTGTCTCGGTGGCGATCCGGAGGTAGCAGGATTTGGCCACGCCGTCGTCGTACGGGTACACGAGCCAGTACCAGTCGAGCGCCGCACGGTAGTCACCGGCGGTCTGCAGCCGCTGGGCCAGCAGGAGAGGCACGGCCCAGAAGGTCTCCCGGTTCTCCGCGTCCGGCCTGCCCACCTGAAGCCTCCTGAGGTCGTCCTGGTGCGTGGCCGACCTGGGGGGATCAAGATATTTGAAGGCCGAGCCCGCGTAGTCGCCCGCCGCTTTCACGGCCTTCTGCGCGCTGAAGACGCCCGGCCCGCGGATGGCCTCGAAGAAGGCGGCCAGTTGCGGCCTGCCGCGCGGCACCAGCAGGGTCGGGTCGAGATTCCGCTCGGGAAACAGGAACGCCGTGGTGGCGGCCTGCCAGCTTCCCATTTCGCCCATCCAGACCCATGCGCGGGTGAACGTGTCCGGGTTGCCGAGTCTCCAGCTGAACGCGGGATGCGTCGGCAGCATCTCGCCGGATCTCTTGGCGGACAGGAGCGACTGAATGCTCTCCAGCGCCTGCTTGACGCGGGTGGTGCGCAGCGATCCGCCGGCGAGGACATCGACGAGGAACAGGGCCGTCATCTCCTCCCCGATGACACCCGTGGTCGTGGGTTTCAGGTCGTCGAGCAGGGCGTCGCGCAGAATCGGCAGGGCGACCTGCTCGGCCGCGATGACTGCCTGCCCGTTCCCTTCGATGATGTCCGCGCGCTGCGTGGTCCGGCTGCGCAGCACGGACTGCCAGTCGTGACGGGCATCGCTGTCGACGCGGTACGTGCTGACCCGCGGACCGGCACCGGAGAGGACGAAGTAGTCGGGGGAGAGCGCGAACGCGGTCTCCTGGGTCGTCCAGACCGGGAACAGCTGGCGCTTGTGGGCCCCGGTGAGGACCGAGACGGCGTCCTTCCACTCGGCGGCCGAGAGGTTCCCGGTGGCGGCGAGCCGGGCGAGCTTCCGCAGGAGGAGGAAACCGGGGCGGCTCAGTCCGACCGACGCGAGCAGGCCACTGATGTCGGCGCCCTGGTTCTCCTTGCTCTCCCAACGGGCGAGGTCGGCACCGGGCAACGCCTGGGTCACCATGGCCGTGAGTCCCAGGATCGCGGTGGCGGCATTGACGCGCAGTGCGTCGAGCATCTGCTCGTAGCCGGCGAGCGTCCCGGCTCGCTGCGTCAGCAACAGCCGGACGGGGTCACCGTTCGGACCCTCGATGACGTCGGCGGCGCTGATCACATCCGGGTCGGCGAGCACCCCGTACGCCCGCGGCGTCGTCGGGTGCTGGTCCTGATCGGCCCAGGACAGCGCCAGCCCGGCCAACTGCCAGGTGAGCAGCAGCGGGGTCGATGGCGTACGCAGCGGGTCGGACCGGGTGGTGGAGGTGAGACCGAAGAGGGTTTCCAGCGCCGCTTCGGTGAGGCCCGGGCCATCCAGTACCAGCTGGTCCAGCTCATCGGGTTTGGCCGCCGACAACCGGATGCCCAGTCGTGCCGCCAATGCCTGGCGAACGGCGGGCGCGGCGCCCCGGACCAGCCGCAGCTCCGCGTAGGAGGTGCCCACCGCGGCGAGCAGCGACGTGTACGCCGCATTGCGGTAGGCCTCCTCGCCTGCCGCTCCGGGCCCGGCAGGGGTCCCGGTGGCCGCGATGCGTGCCCGGAGCAGTTCCACGGGCACACGCAGTTGGTTGATGTCGACGTTGCCCTGGTCAGCGGCCGCGGACAGCGGCTGGCTCAGCCGGTCGAGCGGCTGGCCCAGAACACGGACAAGGGTGGCGGTGTCCAGCGACGCCTCCGGTGGTCCCGGAACCTTGACCTGCTCCTGGGCGAAGGACAGCAGGGCAACCAGATACTCCCGTTCGTTGAGCCGCTCCTCCAGCGTCTTCGGCTTGAAGTCGCTGATGACCACGACCGGGAACTCCGTCGGCTTGAGCATCGTGTTGCCTGCCGCGTCGGTCGCCCACACATAGATCGTGTGCGCGCCGAACCCTTTCAGCGGCACGTCGGCAAGCCATTTGCGGAAGTCGCCGGGGGTCAGTGCCTGCGCCGTCGTTCTGGTTCCTTCGGGACTCAGGGCCCAGGCCACCGCCGCTTTTCCGCCGATCATCCCGCTCTGGGGGTCCTCCGCGGTTCCGCTGATGTGCGCGGTCCCCTTCCCGTCCTTGTCACCGAGGGCGTCGGACTGCGGAACGACGGGCGCGCGGGGCAGTCCGATGTCACGGCCGGTTATCGTGCGGACCTTTGTCGACGAGAAATTGTTCTGGTCGCCGACGGTCACCGCGATCGGCCGCGGTCCCAGCGGCATGGAGCTGAGGTTGAGGGTCTTCTGGTACTGGGTGCTGGAAATCGTCTCTGCCGAAACGAACTGACCGTCCAGGGCGATACTGACCGTGACCGGGAAGAACTGGTCGGCCGGAATGCTGACCTTCAGGTCGACCGTCCCAGGGCTCTCCCCCAGATCGACCACCGCACCCTCGGCCGGCGCCGTCACCGTGAAGGCCGGCGGAACCGCCGCCGCCACCTGGACGTTGACCGGACCGGAGCGGACGATCTCCCCCTTGTCGGTGACCGCCTCAGCTGCGACCGTGTGGGTACCGGGCGTCGGGAACGTCAGAACGAAGTCTCCACCGCTCCGGTTCTCCCGTGCCTTCTCGACGCCGTCGACGCTGACGGCTGTCTGCACGTAGACGACGAGAGGAGTCGATATCCATTTCCCGTTGATGAAATCCCATCTGAAGCTCGCACCTCGGAAGGCATCCACCGTCACCGTGGCGGCAATTCCCGCCACCACCCGCCCGGCCGGCGCGGAAACGCTCACCGACTGCTTGATGGGGTCGGGCGTCGGTCCCGGCTGCTCGATGATGGACTCCACCGGCCCGCTGTCCCCAGCTGCATGCTCAAGGTCCTTCACAACAACTCCGTTTCCTACTGCTGTAGTTGCTCATCTGCTGGGAACACGGACCGGCTGCAGGCCCGCTGCGACTATCTGGGCGCGGGACGCGCTCGCCGCCGCCAGCGAGGCGTCGGGGGACCAGGCGGCGGCCCGCGCGCCGTAGAAGGCCTTGATGTCCTCGAAGTGCTGCGAAGGGGTACCTGTCCATGTCCCGTTGCCGGAGACGCCGATCTGGACGCCTCCGACGTTGGTGCGGTTGACGACGGCGCCGTTCTGGGCGCGGTTGAGATTGAGCGAAAACGCGGTCACGGCGGCGTGCTGGTCGTGGGTGAATCCGGCCACGCCCTGTTCGATGGCGAGGGCCGCCTGGTGGTTGGGGTTGCCGGAACGGGACGTGGTGCCGGCCGGGGCGTACGCCGCGGACTGGTGGATGTGGTGTCCCCCCGCTTCCCGGTAAGGCGCGATTCCGGGGCCGCTGACGGCGGGGGCCGGGGCCTCGGCAGCCGCGGGCCGCTCCGGTACCGGTTCGATGCTCGGTCGCGACGCGACCCCCACGCCCGCGCCGACCGCCCGGAACTGGTTGGTGTCGGCCGCGACGCCGCCGACCGCACTGAAGAGGCCGTTCACCATGTTCGCGCCCTGCATGTCGCCGGTCACACCGTAGTAAATGGCGCCCAACCCCATGCCGTTGCGGATCTCCGCGCCGGCGTAGAACTCCACCCGGAACAGATACGCCTTGCGTTCCGCTCTGGTCGAGGCCGAGCCGTCGGCCCACATCCTGAGCGTGCCGGCGTCCTGCGCCTCCGCGCGGGCATCGGCGGCGTTCTCCTTGGCGAAGTGGACCGCCAGAATCGCGTCCCGTGCCAGTGCCCCGTCCTGGGTGAACCTGGCCGCGCCAGGATTCATCAGGAAGGCGGTCCCGGCCTTCTCCGTGGTCGACCCAATGCCGTTGAACACCTCGTTGGAGTCGAGCTTCCCACTGCGGTCGGTGTCCCAGCCCATACTCCCTCCGGCGCCGGGTTCGGTGCCTCCGGGGTCGGTGAGGAGCAGCGGGTTGCCGAGGCAGTAGTCGTACGCGTTGGTCAGGGACTGCCCGGCCGCGGGATCGGCGGACTGCCAGCGGGCCAGCCAAGGGGCGTAGTAGCGGGCGCGGTGGTAGGCGAGACCGCTCTCCTCGTCGCGTTCCCGGCCCGTGAAGCGGTACCGCTTGCGGGTGAAGCTGCCGAAGGTGGTCTCGCCATAGGGGCTGTACTCCTCACGGTTGGTGAGGGCGCCGGTCTGGTCGATGACGGCGGTGGAACTGCCGAGGTGATCGGGAAGGTGGTAGGCGGCGGCAGGTCCCTGGTCGGCGGGATGTGCGGGGCCGATCCGGACCAGCGCGACGCGCTGGCGGGCGTCCATCACATGGACGTGGTTGTTCTCGGTCGCCGGGCCGGGCGTGGCAGCCGGCATCGCGGTCGTCGCCGCGGCCGCCCATCGGTGATGTTCGAAGATCTCGTCCAGATAGTGCGTGACCTCGACCGCGCCGCCCTGGCGGCGTACCAGTTTCTTCACCCGTCTGCCCGCCGCGTCGTAGAGGTACTGGGCGTGCACGGAGGGCTCGGCGCCCTCGGTCTGGGTGGCGAACGCCTTCAGACGGTCCGCGTGGTCCCACGCGAAGTGCCGGGAGGTGGTCTCCGAGACCGTGTTGCCGTTGGCGTCGAACCCGTAGGCGTACGGCGCGGTCCCGCTGTCCATGCGCTGCAGCCGGTTGGTGCCCGGAGTGACCGTGAACGCCCGACTGAATCCGCCGGTGCCGCGGTGCGCGAAGGCGAGCAGGTTTCCCGCCGCGTCGTAGCCGTAGGACTCGGCGTACGACTGGGCCTTCGTCATGTCGCTGCCGCGCGGCAGGTCGGTCCACGGGTCACCGATGGACGGCGACTGGTATTCGCGGCCGGTCGCCGAGAGCAGCCGGTACACCGGGTCGTACGTGAACTGCCGGTTGAGCGCGTCACCGCTGCCGAGCAGTTTGCGCAGCACCGGGTCACTCGTGGCCAGCGCGTCGGGATTGTTCGGGATGCCGCTGCCGGGCGCCCGATCACGGACCGCGAGGAGGTTCCCCGCGAGGTCGTAGTCGTAGCCGCAGTCCTGCAGCGCGGCTCCGGACGGCCGGTACGTCGAACCGGCCGCCTGCGTGTAGTGGTCGCTGCGCAGCCTGACGAGCCGGAACGTGTGCGCGTCGTACGCGTACCGGGTCATCACGCCGTTGCCGTAGGCGACGAGCACTCGCTGCCCCTTGGCGTCGTAGGCGATCCGCTGCACCTGGGCCGCGCCGTCGAGAGCGACCGCCTCCAGCGCGCCCGCCCTGTTGTACGTCGGACGCAGTTCCCTGCGGCGACCCTCGACGTCGGTCGGGAACAGATGACGCACGATGCGGTTGAGCGCGTCGTAGCCGGAAGTGGTGACGTAACCGGCCGTTTCGAGCAGTGCGGTGTCGTGTGCCGACTGGGTCTGGCCGGGGCCGGGTGTCCAGTCGGGCCGGAAGGGCACCACCTGCCAGCCCTTGTTCTTCGCCGCCGCGTAGGTGGCGAGGACCGGGGCGTCGGCGATCACCCGGCGGTTCGACTCCAGCACGTTGCCCTTGAAGTCGACCGCTGTGACGGTGACCAGGCCTGCTTCGTCATGGTGGCGTACCGGCTTGCCGAGCAGGTTCAGTGCCCGGGCGGCCGCACGGTCGGCGGCGGGCTGGGACGGGGTTCCGCCGTCGCCGTACTCGACCAGCTGACGCAACGTCACTCCGCTGGTCCGGTCGTCCCTGGCCCACACCCGGCTCGGCCGGTGCAGCAGGTCGAAGGCGCCGAGCGTCAACGCGCCCTTGGCGTCACGGCTCTCGGCCGCCTGCCCGAGGGCATCGGGCACCGTGTCACGACGCCCGGAGTCGCTGCCGTCCATCCGCCAGCGTCGCTGGGCCAGGTCGTAGCGGTAGGTGAAGGCGGTCCTGCCGAGTGGATCGGTGACCGAGGCCAGATTGCCCTGGATGTCGTACGCCGAGGTGACGACCAGCTGGTCGGCGGCGCCCGCGCCGTTGCGGGCGACAGTGCGGACGGTGCGGCCGAGGGCGTCATTCTCGGCGCTGGCCGGGGTGTTCCAGTGACCGCGGTACGCCGCGGCGGCATCGCCGTGGGTCCGGCCCGCGTTATCGTTCGAGTCATAGCTGTACGACTCCCACGGAGTCGCCGCGAACACCTCGGGAACGCCCAGGTCGGAGGGGATTCCGTACAGGACCCGTTGTTCGCTGCCGTCCGGGTTCAGCGTGCGCACGACCTGACCGCGCGGGTCCCGGAACATGGTGGTCCGCTGCCCCGTCGGGGCGTCGGCCGGCTGAGCGTAGTCGTAGCCGGTGGAGAAGAACGGCTCGTACTTCCGCACCACCCGCCCCTTGTTGTCGTAGATCTGCCAGCCGGAGACGACCACGTTGTCGGGGTCGGCCGGTCCGCGGGCGCGGCCGGTGGTCTCGCCGACCGCCGCGAGGTCCCCGGCGGGTATGACGCCGCCGCCGAAGGCCGGGTCGCCGAAGAGGGTGTCCTCGGCCTGGGTCCGGGACTGCAGCGTCCGGCCGAACCCGTCGGAGTACTCCACGGACACGATCACGTCGTCCAGTCGCCCGGCCGGCACATCGGCCTCCGTGTCGTGGTGCACCCGTCGGACGGTGCGTACCGACGCGGGCGTGCCGCGTTCCGCGAACGCCAGCAGGTCGTACGTCATCCGGGTCGCGGGCGCGGTGCGGTCGCCCTCGCCGTTCTTGCCGCGGGTGTACTGGGCGATGACGAACCCGGCCGGCGAGTACGTCACGGTGCTGGTGTTGCCGTTCGGGTCGGTCACCTCGCGGGGCCGCAGCAGCCGGTAGTCGTGCACCGCCGCGCCGGCCAGCCCGGCGGCGTCCGTCGCCAGGGCCGGCAGCAGGTCGTGCTGGTCGTAGACGATCTGGCTCTGCGCGCCCAGCGGGTCGAGCGACGCGACCGGCAGTCCTCGCGGCACCCGGCCGGCGACGTGCACGTCGTAGCGGCGCCGGGCGCCGGTCACGTAGTACCCGCCGGGCGATCCGGGCACGTCGGTGTCCGTGTAGTGCGTGTAGCCGGCGAGACCCGGCAGCGCCGCGCGGAACTCGGGCGGGTACTCCGCCGTCCACGCGGTGGCTCCGCCGAGGGTCAGGTAGACCGGCCGTGGGCCGATCGTGAGCGGGTCGCCGGGCGGATAGAGGGCGTTGAGGAAGGCATCCGTGAACGTGAGGGACTCGGTGCGGACCGGCAGCCCGTGGTTGCCGAGGGTACCGAGCGGCAGTCCGGTGAACGCGTCGCCGTCGTAGTACGTGCGGGCGTGGCCGATCACGCGCAGCGACAGACCGGCCTCCGTCGGGCCGGAAAGGATCGCGTCGCGCAGCTGCGCGACGCTGAGCCCGCCGTCGTTGACCACTTCGTAGCTGGTCGTCCGGCCCACCCGGTCGACCAGATAGTGGTCGGCGTCGTCGCGGCGGGAGTACTCGGTGGTGGCATACGTGGCCAGGTACGGCTGCGGTGCGGCGGTGACGGCGGCCATCGGGTCGCGGCCCCGGGGAACGGCGATGGAGATCTCCCCTGCCGGAAAGCCGTACCCGTCGTAGCCGCTGGGGACGGTGAACCGGGTCATCGGGTCGTCGCCGCGCTCGTACTGGGTGGTCCGGCTGCCGAGGCTGAACGGGAAGAAGATCCGTTCCCGGACGTCCGTCGACGCGCCCCCGGGCGGCACGGAAGACTCCTCCCTTACCCCGGAGATCGTCTCGGTGACGGTGTAGGGGCGGTGCTCGCGGTCGGTGCCGTCCAGACCGTACAGCTCCGTGCGCAGCAGCTGTCCGCGCAGCGTCCGCAGCGCGGCCCTGCGGGCGCTTCGGGGCAAGGCGGCCAGGAAGGCGGTCTGCCCCGGGGGGCGGGACAGCATCGGTACGTCCAGGCCGGAGTATTCGTGCCGCAGATCCAGTTCGGTCCACTCCCCCGCCTCCACGGCGGCGACCGGTCCCGGGTGGAACCAGCTCTTCGTGAGGGTGGGCGGCGAGAAGTGCCCGTCCGGCACGGCGCCGGGCCCTGTCGTGGGCGCCGTCCCGAACGATTCGCTGTCCAGCTGTTCGACCATCGCGAAGCCGCGGAACTCCCGCTCCACGCCGTCCCAATAGCCGTGGTGATAGCGGTACTTCGTGGTCAGCCGGCCGCCCGAGAGCGCGTCGCTCACCTCGACCCGGGACACCACCTGCACCGGGAACGGCAGGGTGGTGCGCCAGCGAGTCTCCGGATGGTGCTGGTCACGGAGGTACTCCTGCGTCGACGGCGCGTAGGTGACCTGGGTGGTGGCTCCGAGGTGGTTGTCCATACCGGTCAGCAGATGCGGCTTGACGCCACCGGCGAAGTCCAGGAAGCGCAGGTGCGGCCTCCCCCAACCGTCGTCGGCCCGGCTGAAGAGCAGGCCGGCCATCCCGGTTCCGTACAGGTCGGACAGCTGGAGCGAATCGCTTCCCGTGACGGCCGGAGTGCCGGTGATGGTGACCGGCTCTTCGGTCCAGGCGTTGCCGGACTGGTTGCCCCACAGCAGCACCCGCCCGTGGTCGACATGGATCAGGTCGGCCGCGCCGTCCCCGTCGACGTCGCCGAGCAGCACCCGGCGCGGATCGAAGCCGTCGGGCAGCCGGGGCGACCGGCGCATCGTCACCCGCGCTCCCCAGCGGCCATGGCCCTGGTTCGGCCAGTACGCGATGTTCCCGTTGCGGAGCAGCACGATGTCCTGCAGTCCGTCGCCGGTCATGTCCGCGAACCGCACCCGGGGATCCGCCAGATCCACGAGCGGTCCGGTGCTCTGTGAGGTGCGCTGCCACGCCTTGCGGGGGTCGGGATCGTTGAACCAGCACTCCAGGCGGGTACCCGAACGCAGCACGTCGGTGAGCCCGTCACCGTCCAGGTCGAGCAGTCTCACGTTCGGATCGGAGAGCCGGACCGACGGCGACTGCCGGTAGGGCCGGAACGAGCGATGGCTCCAGCCGCCCGCGAAAGTCATCGGGTAGTAGCCCGCGGTCGCACCGGAAGTCCGGCCGCCCGAGGTCACCACAGGCACGACCAGGTCGGCGCGGCCGTCACCGTCGGCGTCCATGAACCGCACCCCGGGATCGGCGAGGGACACCGGCGGTGCCTCGGCCATCTGCCGGGGAAGCTCGAACCGACCGCCGCCGGCGTTGCGCCAGACACGCTTCGTGGCCCCGAACTCGACCAGGTCGGGAAGTCCCGTCCCCCGCAGGTCGACCAGGGCCAGCGTCGGGTCGCCCAGCGACGCCGTCGGCAGGGCCGGCCCGGCCAGCGCTTCGAACCGGCGCACGGCCGGATCGAACCCCGAGTACCCGAAGGTCAGCGGCGGCAGGTTCTCCAGTAACGGGTCCTGGCCCGGCGGCAGATCCTGGCCGTCGATCCCGACCACGTCGACGCGGATGAGCAGTGAGACACCGTTGAACGCGGCCTGCTGGTAGGTGAACCGGCACTCCCGGGCCACCCGGGCGATGCCGTCCGCGGCGTGGGTGGTCACCCGGACGGTGCGGCAGCGCAACGACGTCCGCACCTCGAACCCGGACCGGTGGTCCGAGAACGCGTCGGGCCGCGACTCGTAGTCGAAGTCCACCGCGACGAGGAACGACGGTTCGGCCCGGTCTCCGTAGTCCGCGTAGGAGATCCGGGCGAGCAGCGGACTGTCCCACGCGTGCCCCGCCTCCTGGCCGTGGTCGCGCAGATAGTCGTAGCGGATCACGTTGCCCAGCGCGTCCTCGGTCCGGGTGATCCGCCACCCGAAGACCCGGCTCGCGTCATCGGGATCAGCGACCACTGCGGGGTCGCGCCAGGTGGCGTCCGCGGTGGCCGGACGGGGCGTCCCGTAACGGGTCAGCAGACCGTCCTTCCCGCGGACCTCCCAGTAGTTCCCGGAGGCGTCCCTGACGTGCTCGATCCGCGCGAACAGGCCCTCCGTCCGCGGCCGGTACCGCACCCGGCCCGGCCGGCCACCGTCGACGGGCACCAGATCCTCGGCCCCCGACAGGACGAACACATCGGCCCGGTCCGCCCCGGGCCCGGCGGGCCCGGCCGTCTCCGTGTCCGCGTATCGGGGAATGCCTCGGGACGTCTTGCGGGACACCCCCGGCAGGCTCAGCTGCCATCCCTGGCCGAACGGCCCGTTCCCGTTGCCGGTGCTGTATCCCAGCGACAGGTGCGGTGCCAATCCGAGCCGGCCGGCGGGGACCGTGATCGGCACCGTGCAATTCCCCGTCCCGGTGAACAGGTCCGGAGTGAACGTCTCCCCCATGCCGCCGACCGCACCGCCGCCTTTCGGCAGCGACAGCACCGCACCCTCCACCGTGGAATCCGCTCCGTCGCTCATGACCCGCCCCCGCTTCGACATCGCCGAATCCCACGAAGGAGTCGGACTGACGGTCTGCAGCATGGGAGTGACGGGAGCCCCCTGTCATGCCGCGTTCCGGTCAGCGGACCGGAGCACCGGCCACCGGTCGTGGGGCGGGTGGTGGCGTATCGCCCGGGGGTTCCAAAACCGTGTCCACCAGCGCTGCCGCCGACGGGGACGCGCGGAGTTGGGCTTAGTCTTCGGCTCATGGAGTCCTACACCATTGGTCAGGCGGCGAACCTGCTCGGCGTGAGCGTCGACACGGCGCGGCGCTGGGCGGATGCCGGCCGTTTTCCCACCCGTCGCGAGAACACCCGCCGGTTCGTCGACGGCCCGGACCTTGCCGCCTTCTGCGTCGAAGTCGCGCAGGAGGCCGCCGCGGAGAACGGCGAGGCGTACACATCCGCGCGCAACGCCTTCCCCGGCATCGTC
Organism: Streptomyces sp. SID13666; assembly: GCF_010548325.1. Lineage (NCBI taxonomy): Bacteria > Bacillati > Actinomycetota > Actinomycetes > Kitasatosporales > Streptomycetaceae > Streptomyces > Streptomyces sp. SID13666. The sequence continues at coordinate 86,422 of NZ_JAAGLX010000013.1, forward strand.
ACCGCGGTCAAGCTGGGCGACGTCGCCGCCCAGGTCGAGATCCAGGCCGGCCCGCACCGGCTGGTCTCACTGCTCACCCGAGAGGCCGTCGAGGAACTGCAACTGCAGGTCGGCATGCAGGCGACTGCCCGCGTGAAGTCCACCAGCGTCCATATCGATCTCGCCTGAGGGAGAATTCTCGGAGGAGCTGTCGATTCGGCCGTATCTCGTTCGACGCATAGGTGAGAGCGAAAAACAACGAGAGACGGACCAAGGAGAACGCCATGCCCAAGCTGCGCGCACACAACATCACGATCACCCTGGACGGCTACGCCACCGGCACGGGCCAGCGCCTGGACGCACCCTTCGGGGACGGCGTCGACGGTTTGCACGAGTGGATGTTCGCCGCGCTGCGCGCCCACGACGAGGGCACAGCGGGGATCGACGCCGACTACGTCGAGCGGGGCGACGAGAACATCGGCGCCACCATCATGGGCCGCAACATGTTCGGGCCCGTGCGGGGAGCGTGGCAGGACGAGTCATGGACCGGTTGGTGGGGCGACAACCCGCCCTTCCACCACGACGTGTTCGTCCGCACCCATCACCTGCGGCCGTCGTTGGCGATGAAGGGTGGAACGACCTTCCACTTCACCGACGAGCCCGCCGAGACGGTGCTGCGGCGGGCCTTCGAAGCCGCGGCGGGCCAGGACGTGCGCCTCGGCGGTGGCCCCGGCACCATCCAGCAGTACGTGCGTGCCGGGCTGCTCGACGAACTGCACCTGGTCGTCACGCCCATGCTCGCCGGGAAGGGCGTGCGCCTGTTCGACAACTGGGGCGACGCGATCGACGGCTACCAGGTGGCCGAGCAGGTCAGCTCGGCAGCGGTCACCCACGTCCGCCTGATCCGTCGCTGACGCGCGCCCCCGGCACCGCTCACTTGCGGCGGGACAGCGCGACCATGACCAGCACGAGGACACCGACCAGCAGCACAACCCCCACCACGGTGAGGACGACATGCCCGCCCGAGGAGGGCGGATCAGGAGCGACATCAGCCAGTAGAGACACGTGTGTTCTTCCCTTCGACGAGCCCGGCGACCGGAGCCGGGACCGGCCCCAGTCCCAGAATGAGCATCAACAGGACCGGAAACTCCAGATAGGCGTGGTAGCTCGCGATCGCCGCATACAGCGCCTTGCCCTGCGCGTAGTCCGTCGCGAACAGCGACGCGAGAGCCGCGGCCACGCCCAGGCCCAGCGCCCAGGCCCGCCAGCCGCGCAGTACCGGCACCCGTCGCTCGAACGACCGCGTCGCATCGGGCGCATAGCGCGGCAGGAACCAGACCCAGACCACGTAGTGCATGGTCTGCAGGAAGGCGAACACCGCGACGAAGCGCAGACTCACCGTCGAGTCCAGCCACGCCGGCGGTGTGTACGCGGCGGACAACCGGTCGGTCCAGGCCGTACCGGCGGCCAGCCAGTGGTCGAACGCCCCGGCCATCAGCAGTGCGGGCACCACCAGGACCCATCCGCACTGCACCGCACGGAAGGTGGCCCGCCCTTGCGGCAACCGGCGCGACCACTCCCACAGGAAGAGCAGCGGGACGACGTTGTGCAGATGCGTCAGCACCACGAAGTGGTAGGCAGGGAAGGCCAGTGAGGTGCCGGCCGCCGCCGCGAGCACGGCGACCGAGGCCACCAGGAGCGGCAGCCGGGAGCGCAGCGCGTGCGCACACGCGGTGCCCAGCAGCCCGTAGGCCAGCAGGATCTCGCCGGTGCGCGTCGCCGTCGACGGCGGCAGCAGGCGGCACACGACGATCCCCGTGATCAGCAGGCCCATCAGCCGCAGGAACGGCCCGCGCAGCACCCCTTCGAAGCGGCCGGCCACGTACCGCAGTTCCAGCACGTTGTGCAGGATTCCGAACGTCGCCAGCCCGATGACCGCTGTCCCGGCCGGCAGTCGCAACGCCGCCACGAGGGCGACGGCCGCCGCGCACAGGAACCCCACCACCGGCGCGGCACCCAGCCCCCGCACGGCGGGCAGGCCCGCCGCCTGCGCGCTCGCCATCCGTCCCCTCCCCGTGACACGATCCCGCCGTGCCGTACCTGTTCGCCCTCGCCCTGACGCTGCTCGTCGAGGTCCCTGTCTACATCGCGGCGCTCACCGTATCGGCCCGCGTCCGGCCGGCGCGCGCCGGTGCCGCCGCCCTGATGGTCAACTGTGTGACGCACCCGCCCCTCTGGTGGTTCCTCGCCCAGGTCCCGGCCGCCGACTACTGGGGATACTTCGCCGTGGCCGAGGCCACCGTATGCATGGTGGAGGCGCTGCTCCTCCGCCGTATGCTCCGGCTGAACGGCCCGGTCCCGTACGCGGCATCCGTGACGGCGAACGCGGCGTCGGTCATCGCGGGGTTCCTGCTGATCTGAGCGCATCCGACGCGGCAGCCCCGGCGTCGCACAGGATCGGATCAGTGCCGGCTCAGGTCCCATTCCCCGACCGTCTGGTCTCCGCTCATCTCACCCGTCGGCCGGACACCGAGCCCCAGGTAGAAGCGCTCGGGGCCGTCCTCGCCCGGGTGCCGGCTGGTCGTGAGTCGGGTGCCACCGCGGCGGCGGATCTCGGCGGCAACGGCCTCGACCGCAGGCCGGTCCAGGTCCTCCGGGCCGGTCCGTCATGTGTGCCCCCGCTGGCCGCCCGGGTGTTCGCTCGTGCCGTTCGTTGCCCACCACCGTAGTAGCCGCCGCTGACACACCAGTCGGTGGCTCGCGTCGAGCGACAGTCCCCGGCCAAGGGACCACTATCGTGCAACCGTGAACGGATCCGTCCAGTGCCCGCTGCTCTTCCTCGACGTCGACGGTCCGCTCATCCCGTTCGGGGCGACACCGCAACAGCATCCGAACGGCTATCCGACGTATCGGACGAGTACCGGCCCGCAGGGAGCCGGATCGCATCCGCTGTTGGCCAGGATCAATCCCGAGTACGGCCCCCGACTGGCCGCACTGCCGTGCGATCTGGTCTGGGCCACGACATGGATGGCCGACGCGAACGAGTGCATCGCCCCGCTGCTCGGCCTGCCGGATCTGCCGGTCGTGAACTGGCCCGAGCCCTCCGACGAGGACGAGGACCAGGACGAACGGAACAACCCGAACCAGCCGTATGATCCGGATGCTCTGGATGAGCGGGCCGGACTGCACTGGAAGACCCGCGCCCTCGTCGAATGGGCCGCAGGTCGCGCCTTCGTCTGGGTCGACGATGAGATCACCGACGCCGACCGCACCTGGGTCTCCGCACAGCATCAGGGACAAGCCCTCCTCCACCGGGTCGACCCCCGCTGGGGCTTGACCGACCGGGATTTCCTCGCTCTCGACGACTGGCTGCGCCGCACCGCCGGGCTGCCCCCGTCCCACGGCACGGGACATCCCCCGTCTCTGCCGACAGGCTGAAAATCGCTCACGGAGCCCTGTCCCGAACCGCACTTCGCTGATTACGGACCCGTACACCCGGGCTGGGCGCCACGATGGCGGCGTGAGACTGACTCCCCCTGAGGCCGTACTTATCGGAACAGCGCTGGGCGCCCTCGCCTCGCTCCTCAGCGTGGGGATCGCGCAGCGCTCCACGACCAGGCGTGAGCGCGAACATCGCGTCTGGGATCGGCGGATGGCGGTCTACGACGAATCCCTGATCCTGATCCACCGTATTGCCCACGACCGCGGGGAGATGGTCCGGACGGGAATCCTCCCCGAACGCCGGAATCCCCAGACCGACCGGGCGGACATCACCCCCGTACTGGCCAAGCTCGAGATCTATGGTTCCGATCAGCTCCTAGCGGCGCATGAAAAGACCTTCGAGGCCATGCGTGAGTGGATCAATGCCTGGGGTATATGGAAGACCCAGGAGGAGACCAACCCCCGGCGCTCCGACCGTGATCCCTTATGGGTGATCGTCACGGAGGGGGTCAGGAAGGCGGAGGAGGCGGACCGGCGCTTCGTGGAACTGCTGCGCGCGGAGGCGCGTGCCGATGGGCACGGAAAGCGCAAGGGGGTTCGATTCCGGAACCGAACGGGGGGCCCGACGCGTGACGCACAATGAGAACTTCATAGAGATATTCCGTGACGATCGCCTCCTGGGATTCGGGGTAAGACTGACACGGAACTTCGCTGTCACCGCCGAGCACTGCCTTCGGGATCGCCCTTCCGACAGTGAGCTGTTGAAGGTTCGCCTACCGGACGGCACGTTCGCGACGGGGCTGCTGAAGGATTACGACATACTGTCCGACCTGGCGTTACTGAGGCTTGGATTCCAGCAGCCGCCACCGCTTCCCGAAGCATTCTTCGATCGTGTGAAGCACGGCGACCCCTGGAAGGCCGTTCATCGATTATCGGACTCCGACGATTTTCTGTCCGGAAGTGTCGTCGATGTCTCCCTGCGTTACGGCAGTACGAAGCACAGGGTCGTCAACGCCCTCCGCCTGCAGTGCGACGGCCCGTGCGACGACCACCGCCAGTTCTCCGGCAGTCCGATCGAACGAGAAGCCCCTCATCGCGCATCCACCGTACTGGGCCTCCTCGTCAAGAGGCCGCCGTACTGCACGGCGCCGTCCGACTCGGCATTCGCCGTGACGATAGAGGAAGCTGTCCGCAGCCTGGCAGGTATCAGACTGGTCGTCCCGACGGGCGTATGGCCGGGCACCGGCGCCGGCTCGGCAGCGAACGGCACAACAGGGATCCAGACTTCCCCGCTCGTCAAGCCTTACGCCGTAGCGGAAGAAAGCGATCTGGAAGACGACTCCTCTTCCAGAAAGGCCATAGCGGAGGCCCTCGAAAAATCCGATCTGGGCGGCAACATATACCCGTTGTGGAGGGGACGGCTGTCATGACAGAACGATCACCCATGGGCGCCGGGGCTCCGGAAGGAAACGTGAACGCACTCGAGACCCTGAACGACGCCATAGAACTGGCGGAGGGCTACCTCCTGGAAGCCGGCGAATCCCGTCCGACGGGAGATGACCTCCTCGTACGGTTCGTGGCGTGTCTCCGCCACCGCGACCTGGTGGGGGAACCTCACCAGGCGATCGCTCAGCGACTCGCCCATTTCGCGAAGCTCCTGTCGGCCATCGGCCTGAAGCAGGGATCGCTGACCATAGCCGATCTGACCTTGCGCCATATGGAGATATCGGAGGCCGACCAGGAGATCTATCCCGCCGCCGTCTGGAACGACCTCGGCATGTTGCTGGCGGAACACGGTGATCTGGAGCGATCCCGGCTCGTCCTGAGCTGCGCCCTCAACAGGGCACGCCGCAGCGCCGCCCCTGAGCTCGCCCGGATCCTCTCCAACCTCAGTGCCGTGAGTCTGCGGGCGGACGACCTGGAGGACGCCCGAATATGGGCCGAACAGTCGGTGCGGGCCATGGGGAAGTACTGGAGCGTCGACAATCCGGAAGCCCGGCTGACCACCGACTGGGTGTTGCTCGAGATAGCCAGGATCCAGCAGGACCAGCCGGCCATCGGGCGAGCACTGGACGACTTCAGCACCTCGGCCGAGCAGTTCATTCGCGTCAAGGGAAGTGAACATCCGAGAGCCATCGCGGCGCTGGCGGCCCTGACCGCCGCGAAGTTCGAGGTGGCCGCAGCATCCGACGACACCGACGTCAGCGAACAGACCCTGGGTGATCTGGAGACCATCTCCCTGAACGCCTCGGCGATTCTCGGTTCCGACCATCGGCAGACCATCGTCACGCAGGCGTCCCTGGCGGAAGCAGAGTTCACTGCAGCGGAGCAAGGCCCGACGTTCGACGCTCGCAGGAAACGCGCCGTGGCCATGCTGGAGACAGTCGCGGACAACGCCTCGGCGACACTCGGCAGGGATCATCCCCAGACACGCGAAGTGCGCCGAAAACTCGCTGAATTGCGTGCCGCCGTGACACCCGCCCAGGAACTTCCCTACCTGATCGATCAGGTGTACCGACCTCAGCAGAACACCGAGCGCAACGAAGCGAAGAAGGCGGCGCTCACGAGGGAGCGATCCATCATCCGGCTGATCGCGCATGCCGGTGCCTCATATTTTCTCAGCCACGTGGATCTGTTCTACCCAGCGATCATTCGCGCTCTCGAACGACATATCCACTTCCATGTCGTGCTCAGCAGCCCATGGAACAGCCTGGCCGTCTTCAGCAAGCGGGACGCGACGACGGAGAAGGCCAACGTTCAGAACATCGTGGACCTCGTCGAGGACAGCCAGTACTACCTGGAAACGTTCCTCCCGGTGATCCAGTCCTACTTGAGGCTTCAGGAACAGTACGGAGACCTCATCGAGTTGCGGCTGACCCCGATGGACATCTCCGGGTCCACGCTCCTCACCACGGACATGGGATTCTTTGAACCCTATCTGACGGCCAACCCTGACTTCCGGACCCGTCGAGGACTGAGTGCCTTCGAGATCCGGTTCAGCCAGAGCAGCAGATATTACGACGACAGCGTGGCCGCATTCAATACCCAGTGGGAATTGGCCAGCACCTGGGGGCAGTTCGGCGCCCACGAGGAACAGCACAAGCAGATTCTTCGCGATGTGGTGTCCGCGCTGAGTGACGACAAGCCGGGAAGAGCCGTCAAGGAAGGTGCAGAGCGCCCGCGCTGAAACTTCGGACAACGCCGACCGAACCGACGAAGAGCGCCTCCGGCAACGCATCCAGCGGCCAGAACTCCCACCTCACACAGCGCTCCGGCTCGCATACCCGGATGTCGCCTTCAAACGCCAGCACCTCTACTCCGACCTGCATATGGTGATTCGCAGCCGGATCAGGATCCGTCACGCAGACGACCCGCGCGCCGATGGCGCGGACACCGGTCTCCTCCTCCAACTCCCGGCGGGCGGCCTCGATCAAGGTCTCACCCAGTTCGAGATGACCGCCGGGCAGTCCCCACGTGCCGGCACCGAAGGCATTGGCACGCAGTCCGAGGAGTACACGATCCCCGACCCGCACGATCGCCTGGACGCCTACCCGTACGTGCTCCGCCATCCCCGTCCCTCACGCATCAGGGTAGGTGTTCACGAAGTTGTCCATGTTTCTCGTCAGAGAAATCAGCTCCCCTGAGGGAAATGCGCCCTTCATCCCCTCCGAGCACTTCGCCAGCTCGTCGAACAAGTTTCCGATACGCCGCTCGCCGGCCTCGTCGACCACCACCATCTCGCAGTCCGGGTCGATGAAGAAGTAGCTGCCCGTGCGGGTGGAGTTCCGATAGACACGCAGAGTGACTCCACGCTCGGCAGCGGCCTTCTCGCACTTCCTGACCACTTCGTCGAAGTCCTCCTGGCTGACCGCGAGCCAGTCCCGATTGTCCGCACCGTAGTTGGTCTCGGACATCTGGTAGACCTTCCACACATCGGGAAGCCAGGAGTCCTCCTCAATCAGGTCGAGAACCCTTGAAGCCCCAGAAAGGTTGAGATGCGTGACAACCGTCCCCAATTTGACCTGAACCGGCTTGTGGTTCTTTCGCACTTCCGCGAGCAGCGCGAGTACCTTCTCACGATGCGGTGCGACGCCTGTCCGCAAGGCCGCGTGTTCGATGGGGTCCGCGGATTCCAGGGGCAGGGCGATCCAGGAGAGGCTGGGGAGGATGCGCTCCATCGTTCGCAGAGGCGCCAGCCCATTGGTACTGAGGACGACTCGCGGCCCCGGGTCTCCCGAGGGAGAGGATCGATGCAACGCGCCGACAAGGTCCGCCAGATAAGGCAGAAGCGTGGGCTCGCCCCCAGAAACCACCACTCCCTGCACGCAGGCATCTCGTAATACTTCGGCAACCCGCAGGGCGTCCCTTCGAGACATGGAGGGAACCTCATGCCTGGGCCCGAAACAGAAGGGACAAGTCAAGTTGCACCTGCCGATTGGCCGGAGGTCAACGAAGGCAGGAAGTTGCATGATGGGACTCTAAACCAAATCCGTAGCACTGAACGTGAACAATCGCAGCTCGAACTGAAGCCCGCAATGGGCCATCCACTCGCTCAAGATCACTCCCGTCACAGATCACGATCTCGTTGGACGCGCATGCTCGGAACATCAGTGCGATGATCAACAGCCGGGCCTGTCCGCCCCCCACCATGACGGCCCAGCCCGCTCGCAGCAGAGTGGAGCGCCAGGGTCCAGGGGCAGCCGGCCGGCGCGGAGCCGCATGGAAGGATGGGCCCATGGGATCGCGGCTGCCGTTCGGGGACGAGTTGAGGAGTGAACTGGGATCGCCCGGTCGCTCACGCAGACTGGGCAGCAGCCCCCGCTCACGTGTGTGGCGCGTTGAGCTGCCCGGAGCGTCGGCCGTGGTGAAGCAGTTCGTGGAGGGGCCCGACGCCGCCGAGCGGTACACACGTGAGGTGACCGCTCTGCGGCTGGCCGGCCAGGCCGCATCACCCGTGGTGCCCGCGCTGCTGGCCACCGATCCCGGCGAGCGTGTGGTGGTGCTGGAGCACTGGGAGCACCAACAACCCGCCGGCGACTGGATCGTCGACTACGCCGCCGCGCTGGCCCAGCTGCACACCACCACCGGTCCGCAGGATGTCGGCGTGCTCCCCCGCTGGCAGGGTCCGGGTCAGGACGACGTCGACGCGTTCCTCCGGTTGGCCGCGGTGCTGGAGGCTCCCGTGCCGCCCGGGGTGTCCGAAGAACTCGAAGCCCTCATCGACCGGCTCGACCGAGCACCCGGGCATGCGCTTCTGCACGGGGATCCGTGCCCTGGCAACGACCTGCACACCACGGCGGGAGTCAGGTTCATCGACTTCGAGCAGGCCTCGCTGGGCAGCGGCGTCATGGAGCTCGCCTATCTGCGCATCGGATTTCCCACCTGCTGGTGCGTCACCTCGGCGAACGAACCACTGCTGGAGCGGGCCGAGAACGCCTACCGAACCGCGTGGCGCGCGGCGACCGGATCGGAGATCCAGGGCGACCTCACCGATGCGTGCGCCGGCTGGCTGATCCGCGGCGACGCGCTGGTCCAGCGGGCACACCGCGACGGCACCGACCACCTGGCGCGTGTCCCGAGGCGGGACTGGAAGTGGGGTACGGCAACCGCTCGGCAGCGGCTCGTCCACCGACTCGGAGTCGTCGGCAGGATGGCCGCCGACCATGCCTCGCTCCAGGGCGTGAGCAGCCTCAGCACGGACATGCGTCAGCGGATGCTCGCCCGGTGGTCCGCGATTCAGCCGGTCCCGAGCGAACGACCGTAGCGCTCCGAGATGTGCCCGGCCGGCTCAAGGGCCGGCCGGGCACCTGACGTTCCGACGTGTCGGTCAGGTGGCGAGGTGCCACTGCTGGTTGGCGGCGGAGCTGTTGCAGGCCCAGATCTGGAGCCGGGTGCCGTTGGCGGAACTGGCGCCGGTGGCGTCCAGGCAGCGGCCCGATCCGGTGTTGACGAGGGTGCTTCCGGCGCCCGCGGTCCACTTCTGCGCTGCGGTGCCGTTGCAGTCGTAGAGCTGGATCTTGGTGCCGTCAGCGGTGCCCGCTGCGGTGACGTCCATGCACTTGCCGAGCGCTCGCAGGGTGCCGTCGGACGAGGAGGTCCAGGCCTGCGCGCCCGTTCCGTTGCAGTCGTAGAGCTGTACGGGCGTGCCGTTGGCGCTGTTCGACGCCGCTACGTCGACGCACTTGTTGCCGATTCCGGTGAGCGGGTGGCCGGCGCCGCCGCCCCCGGTGTCGCTGGTGGTGACGTGCACGTAGTCCACGACGAGCTGCTGCGGGAACGTGGTGCCGGAGTTGGGGTCGCCGGGCCAGTCACCGCCCACCGCGAGGTTGAGGAGCAGGTAGAAGGGGTGGTCGAACACCCAGCGGTTGCCGTTGAGGTCGGCGGGGGTGGCCGTCTCGTAGACGTTGCCGTCGACGGACCACTTGATGGAGTTCGGCGCCCAGTCGACGGCGAAGGTGTGGAAGGCGTCGGAGAAGCTCTGGCCGCCGGGGAGCGTGTAACCGGCACCGATGCCGCCGGCTCCGGAGTAGCCGGGGCCGTGGATGGTGCCGTGTACGGAACCGGGCTCGAAGCCGACGTTCTCCATGATGTCGATCTCACCACTGCCGGGCCAGCCGGCCGTGCCGATGTCGTTGCCGAGCATCCAGAACGCGGGCCACATGCCCTGGCCGCGCGGGAGTTTCATGCGGGTCTCGAAGTGGCCGTACGCCTGGGTGAACTTGGTGGGCGTGGAGAGCCGGGCGGAGGTGTACTGACAGGTGCCGTACCAGCACTGGTAGTTGGCCGGGTTCTCCTTGCGGGCGGTGATGACGAGATTGCCCTGGCCGTCGAGGGCAGCGTTGTGGTTGCCGCTCGTGTAGTACTCCCGCTCGTGGTTGTTGACGTTGTCGCCGGTCTCGTAGCCCCATTTGGAGCTGTCGACCGCGCTTCCCGCGGCACCGTTGAAGTCATCGGTGAACGTGGCGGCGGCCGCCGCGGGAGAGGTGTTCTCGGCTCCGGAGGCTTGGGGGGACAGCGCCTGCTGGAGCCAGCCGCAGAGCAGGAGCACGGCGGCGGCGAACAGTGCGAGGGGGCGGGGGCTGATGCGTCGGGTGGGGGGTGACGCCGACATGACGGGCTCCTCAGTGGGGGACGGTGGAAAGCCGGAAGGCAGTCGTGCTCCTCGCTTCACGGATGGGGGGCTGCGGGTTCCGGGCACAGAGACGACGGGGGGTAAGCACTCACGTCCTCGTCGTACGACAGAACATGACAGGGCATGACGGACGGGACATGGCGACACCTGGGCTACACATACCGGCCCGTGCGGGCACGCGGGTGCGAGGGTTCAGCTGAGGCAAGGTACCGCTTCCGGCGCCCCGCAGCGTCGGAACAGTCGGTACACGACAAGCCCCAGGCAGAGTCCCACGGTTGATGTACGGCCGGTCGAGGTGCGGCCCGAGCGGGTCGGGACAGTGTCCTGAAACGCTGTACGACCACGACCATGCTTGGACTAGACCACGGCGCTGTCAAGACCATGGCGCCCCCTTCCCGCCTTTCCTGGGCCATCAGTGCAGTACAGCGCCCCCATGGGTTGCGTGAGCCGCCGGCAATCGCCGGCGAGCGGCAACTGCGGGGCCTGTGCGAGGTCTTGACGGGGTCGTGTCCCCTCGGTTAAATCACCACCTGGATTAAGTCGTGAACAAAGTGGAGTCTTCTACTGATGCTCCGTCAGGAGAGCGTCGGTAGGCCGTCCGACCTGTTCGCTGCCGACGCCCGCACCTCGGTCTCTCCGCACGATCCCCCCACTGTCACTCCGCCGTGCTCAGGAGGAACCCCGTCCCATGTTGCGAACCCGCACGGCACTCCCCGTGCAACGCGTACTGATACGGCTGCTCGCGCTCTGCATGCTCCTGCTCGGCCTCACCGCCGTCCCGGACTCGGGCACCGCGCACGCGGCCCCCACCTTCAAGGTGCTGGCGTTCTACGACGGCACCTACGACGCCGCGCACATCAGCTTCGTCCACGAGGCCAACCAGTGGTTCCCGCAGCACGCCGCGGAGAACGGCTTCACGTACACCGCGACCAGTGACTGGAGCCAGCTCAACACCGCGAACCTGGCCAAGTACCAAGTGGTCCTGTTCCTGGACAACCACCCGCAGACCGCAGCCCAGCAGAGTGCGTTCAAGACGTACATGGACAACGGCGGCGGCTGGATGGGCTTCCACGTCTCGGCCTACAACGACTCCACTTCCAACAACTGGTCCTGGTACCACAACACCTTCCTGGGCACCGGCACCTTCAAGAGCAACACCTGGGGCCCGACGGCCGAGACGCTGAAGGTCGAGGACCGCGCACACCCGTCGATGGCAGGGCTGCCGGCCACCATCGCCTCGTCGGTCAGCGAGTGGTACAGCTGGAACAACGATCTGCGCCAGAACCCGAACATCGACATCCTGGCCTCCCTCGACCCGTCCACCTTCCCGGTCGGGACGGACCCCGCCCAGACCTGGAACAGCGGCTACTACCCGATCATCTGGACCAACCGCCAGTACAAGATGCTGTACGCGAACTTCGGTCACAACGCGATGAACTACGACACCAACACCGCGCTGTCGTCGACCTTCGCGAGCGCCCAGCAGAACCAGTTCCTCCTCAACGGCATCAAGTGGCTCGGTGGCGGCGGTGCGTCCAATCCGGGTGCCGGCTTCACGCTCGGCGTGACGCCCGCCTCGGGCACGGTGGCACCCGGCGCGTCGGCCACCGCCACGGTCACGACGGCCGTCACGTCCGGCGGTACGGCGCAGAGCGTGGCGCTGACCGCGAGCGGTGCCCCGTCGGGAGCGACCGTCTCGTTCAGCCCGGCCTCGGTGACCTCGGGAGGCGGCTCGACGCTGACCGTGGCCACGACCTCGGCGGTCGCACCGGGCACGTACCCCATCACCGTTACCGGCACCGGCTCGTCGGGTGCCCAGACAGCCACCTACAGCTTGACGGTGACGGGCACCGGCGGCGGCTCGGGTGCGATCACGGGCTACGGCGGTAAGTGCGTGGATGTGGCGGGTGCGAGTTCCACGAACGGTGCCGCGGTGCAGCTCTACGACTGCAACGGATCCGCCGCGCAGAGCTGGGCGGTGGGCGCGGACGGCAGCGTGAAGGCGCTGGGCAAGTGCATGGACGTCACTGCCGCCGGTACCGCGAACGGCACCAAGGTCCAGTTGTACGACTGCAACGGGACCACCGCTCAGAAGTGGACGCCGAGCACCAACAACACCCTGGTCAACGCTGGTTCCGGTCGCTGCCTCGACGCCTCGGGACCGAGTTCCGCCAACGGCACCCGGCTACAGATCTGGACCTGCAACAGCGCCGCCGCCAACCAGCAGTGGCATCTCCCCAGCTGAAGGACCGGTGTTCCCCCGGGTGAACCGGGGGAACACCGCTCGGTCGCGGAATTCACGACCCGGCGGATTTCACCCGGGTCGCTCGTCGATCAGGCGGTGTTCGCCCACACCGTGACGTTCAGTACGACATAGGCCGGCTGGGCCGACGAGATCGTGACGCCGGCCATTCTGCCGTTCTCGATCAGACAGAACGATGTTCCCGGAGCGCTGTCGGCCTGATTGGCGAACACGGTGTTACTCGCACAGGCCTCGTAATTGGGTGTGCTGCCGGCCGGAAGACTCAGCATCTTGTCCCCGTTGATGGGCACGAACACCAGATGGTCCGCGGGCGCGGCCGTGCCCAGATCCCCTAATCCCGTCGTGCTGAACTGGGACTGCGTGGGCTTCGTGGGGCCAAGGGGTATGGAGTGGCCAAAACCGAGATTGACGCTGTAGCTGCCGAGAACCGTTCCGTTGCTCGAGGCGGGCGGCGACTCCGGCGACGAAGTGGTCGGATCGGGTCCGGGAGTGGTCGGCGGGGTCGTCACCTTGGCCGGCGGCGCCGTGACGGTGATGGTCGGGCCAGGCTCGGGCGAGGCGACATTGTGGCCGACGACGGCGCCGACTCCGAAGGTCGCCAGCGCGGAGGCCAGCACGGTGACGATGCCGACGACGTTGGTCAGCAGTTCTCTGATGTTCGTCAGCGTCGTGTTGAGGTCGCTCCGGCCGGCGGCCGCGTTCGGCGGGGCACCCTCCGGTGGATTTACCGGTCGCGGCGGATTGCCCGGTCGCGGAATACCGGGCGTCGGATTGCCCGGGGCCGGATTGCCCGGGGTCGGATCGCTCGGCTCCGGAGCGCTCGGCCGTGTGGTGCCGGACTGATTGGACATGATCTGGTTCCCCCCAGAGTTTTGGACGGACTCGCGCCGTAGTCAGGTCCGGACTTTCCCCAAGATCACGCCGCGGAGCGCGAGATCCATTTCCTGGCCACTACGGCTCGAACACCCACTGGACAGATTAGGAGAAACCCTTATCCTCCACAGCACTTCTCGCAGACTGCCCCAAGGCACCCGCTACCGGCGAACTCATTCGGCCTGATTCGGTTTGCGTTCCCTTGACGGTGCGATCGAGGAGCGGGCCCGTGCCCCTGGCGCAGAAATTACGCGACTCGCGGCATATGACCTGGAATATGAATGTTCGCGCATGATTGCCTGCGCCAGTGAAAACCAGAAGCAAGCTCGCCATCGCGACCGCCGTCACCGCTGCCCTGGTGACCGCAGGTCCGCTGTCCGCCGCCGCGAAGCCCGGCCCCGCCGGGGCGGGCGCACCCGTTCTCGCGCCGCTCCGCGTCCCGGCGTCGTCCCCCATCGCCGACCAGTACATCGTCCAGCTCAAGCCGAAGGCCAACGTCGCCGATGCGGTGACCAAGTCCGGGGTGCCCTCCCTGTTCAGGTTCAGCAGGGTGCTCCGGGGCTTCGGCGCCAAGATGTCGGCCGCTCAGCTGGCCAAGGTCAGGGCGAACCCGAACGTCCTGGCCGTGGAGCAGGACGCCGAGTTCCGCGCGCCGGAGCCCGGCACCCCGGCGAAGACGACCGCGGCCGCCGGCGCGGTGGCGCCTTCGGCGTCCTGGGGCCTGGACCGGATCGACCAGCCGAACCTGCCGCTGGACAACACCTTCACCGTGACCGCCACGGGTGCCGGCGCCAACGCCTATGTCCTCGACTCCGGCATCGATTACAACCACAGTGAGTTCGAGGGCCGCGCCGTCCCCGGCTTCGACGCGTTCCCGTCCCAGGGGCGCAACGGAGCGGACTGCGAGGGACACGGCACCCACGTCGCGGGCACCATCGGCGGCAAGACGTACGGCGTCGCACGCCAGGCGACGCTGATCAGCGTCCGGGTCCTCGACTGTGCCGGCAAGAGCAGCAGTCTGAAAGTCATCGCCGGACTCGAATGGGCGGGAGCGAACGCGGCGATGAACCCCGGCAAGCCGGCGGTCCTCAACGCCTCACTCGGCGGCCCGGTGTCCTCCATGGTCAACAGCGCCGTCAGCTCCCTCCTTGACCTGGGCGTCCTGCCCGTCGTCGCGGCGGGGAACGAAGCGACCGACGCCTGCACCACCTCCCCGGCGTCGGCGGGGAGCGTCGTGGCCGTCGGCGCGAGCAACCGGCAGGACCAGGAGACCGACTTCTCCAACTACGGCAAGTGCGTGTCGCTCTACGCCCCCGGACAGGCCATCGTGTCGGCCAAGCTCGGCGGCGGCAGCGTCGCTCTGGACGGCACCTCCATGGCCTCTCCGCATGTCGCCGGGACCGCGCTGCTGTACAAGACCACCCACCCGGCCGCGACTCCGCAGGACATCACGGCCTGGTTGGCGGACACCGCCACCAAGGGCGTCCTGAGCTCGGTCAGCAAGACCTCCCCCAACAAGCTCTTGTTCACCGACGGCATCTGACCCGCCCAGGACCCGGACCCCGCACCGCGGACCCCGCACCGCGCGGCCGGCGGGCCGGCGGCTCCAGGCCCACAGGAGCCGCCGGCCCCCGTTTTCGAGGCCGCCGCTCCGCCATTCGCGATGTCCTCCGGTGGGCGTTTCGCTACGATCCGCTAGGGATCGTTCACCTCGGGGTGGATCTCCCCGCGCTCATGCTCCGACCGCATTCGCGAGAGGCAGGATCGTCACGATGCTCACGACCGACTTCACCACCGGCGCACCCAACTGGCTCGACCTCGCCAGCCCCGACACCACGGCGACGGCCGGCTTCTACGCGGCGGTCTTCGGCTGGACCTTCGAGTCCGCCGGCCCCGACGCGGGCGGCTACGGCTTGTTCCAGAAGGACGGCAAGACGGTCGCGGCCCTGGGGCAGCTCACCGAGGAGGGCGCCGCCCCGGCCTGGACGGTGTACTTCCGGACCCCGGACGCGGACGCCACCGCCAAGGCGGTCGAGCAGGCCGGTGGGACCGTGCGGGTCGAGCCCTTCGACGTCATGGACGCGGGACGGATGTCGTGCCTCACCGACCCGGGCGGCGCCGAGTTCGCCGTCTGGCAGCCGGGGGCGGTCAAAGGCCTGGAGAAGACGTCGGAACACAACACGCTGCTCTGGGTCGAGCTGCACGTTCCTGACCCGTCGGCCGCGCTGTCCTTCTACCGTTCGCTCTTCGGCTGGCGGTCGAGCGAGATGAAGATGCCCGGAATGACCTACACCGTGCTCTCCACCGCCGAGGGCGAGCAGGAGGACGCTTCGTTCGGCGGAATGGTCGCCGCCCAGGGGAGCATGGAGCCGCGCTGGATTCCGTACTTCGACGCGGCTGACGCGGACGACATCGTCACCCGGGTGCAGGAGAACGGCGGCACCGTCCTCGCACCCGCCGAGGACGTACCGGACGTCGGCCGGATCGCCTGGCTCGCCGACCCGTTCGGCGCGCCCTTCGCCGTCCTCAAGCCCCGCCCCCGAACTGCCTGACCCCATCGGGAGGGTGGTGCGGACCGGGGACCCCGGGCCGCAGCCGCATGAGTGGGTCAGCGAATCGATCATCATCGTCAGCAGCTGCTTCCGCCGGTCCCCGCCTCCGACGACCCAGATGTGCAGTTCCGCCGCCCCGTCCCGCACGGGCGTGGTCCGGGACACCTCGCCGACCTTGAGCACATCCCGCGAAGCCGCCGGCGTGGCCGCCATGAGAGCGACACACGCGACCGCGACGACGGAGGGCACCGCCCGGCCTGCCGTTCGGGCCCTCCCGGACCTGACTGCGGCCTGCTCCGACCGGGATCCCGAGCCCGGCGCCGGCCAGGTAGGCCGCCCAGGTGGCGAGCCCCACCGAGAAGCCGAGCAGCAACAGCGGGTCGATCGCTCCGATCCAGGTCAACGGCAGTGACCGGCTGCTGACGCCGGTGCCGAGGTCCAGGAACCGGCCCGCCACGAGTCCCAGGCCGAGAGCGAGCCCGACAAGTGCCGGCAGGCCCCGGACGTTCCCGCCGGCTCGCCGGAAATCGGCGTACCGCCGGCCCGAGACCGCCAGGAGCGCCGCCACCGCCGCACTCCACCCGACCTGCAGTGCGGTGGACCAGCTGTTGCCCGCATGGGACAGGCCCGACTCGGTGGTGGCCAGTGCCACATGACCCCACGCCACCTGCACGGCCAACCCGCCCGCCAGGGCTTCCACGACTCCGGGGCGCAACAGGACACGAGGTTGGGCCAGGGCCGCCGTCCGCGCCGGCCGGGAGGGATGCTTGGCCCACGCGGCACGCCACCACGGGATCCGTCAGCCACGTCGGCGGACGGGCCGGCGTGGCACGGGCGACCAGGGTGCGTAGTTCCTCGGCGAGCGCCGGGTCGGCCTGACCGGCGGGGGGAGGAAGTTGCCGGAACCTATGCCCTTCGGCGAGAACCCGCCGGACAGCGCCGGGACGGGCTCGGCCGGGTCGCGGTCGACGGGCCGATACCGCGTCGAAATCCGGGAGGGCGCGTCACCCGAAGCCGATGCGTTCCAGCCAGAAGTCGAGCAGTTCCACATCGCCGATGATCTCGATGCTCTCGGTGCGGACCGGAAGGCGTTTGTAGATGATCAGTAGGAGGTCGGACAGCGGGCCGCGTACGGCGACGGCGGCCTTTTCGTGGGCCCGGCGCCAGACGATGGCGTCGCCGGTGAGATCGATCAGCCACTCCGCCGCCGCCTGCGGCGGGGTGTCCGTGGCGTGGAAGTGCAGGGTGCGGCCGGGGCCGAGGAGTTCGCGCATCCAGGGGTGGACCTCGAAGTGCATCGGCAGAGCGCCGAGCTCCATCCACTCGTCGATGCCGTCGAGGGCGACCTCCTGCTCGGCGGTGAACTTCTTGCCGATCGCCAGGGTCGCGTCGGCCCGGTGGATGACCGTCTCGTGCAGGAACCGGCGCGCGTAGAACGCGGTGGTGCCCCCGGTGACCGGGGTCCACACCTTCGTGTCCGGCCCGGCGCCGCGCAGCGTTTCCGCCAGCTGCGCGGCGCCCTCGACGAGCCACGGTCCGAGCACCGCGGGATCCTCGTGGGTGTACGCGGACAGATCACGGAAGTGATCGTCCGGGATCGGCTCCAGGACCCGCTTCCGGACCACTTCCTCGGCCCAGCGCTGGCCGCCGCCGAGATGCCGCAGCAGCTGGCCGGCGTTCCACCCGGGGCAGGAGGGCACCGGGACCGTGAGGTCCGCACCCTCGATGGAGGCGTACAACAAGCCGGTCTGCGCGACGATCTCGGAGCAATAGCGGTCATGGCTCAAAGCGCTCATGACGTCACGATAGACCGCACCTCCGACAGCGCCACCGCTCCTGGTCCGCGCCTCCGCCGCCGGGCGGGTCAGGTCACGCGTACGTGTAGCGGGAGGTGTGGTCGAGCAGGTCGGCCGGAGTGATGTCGTTCCACGGCTTCATGGTGTCGCGCAGGTCGACGACGTCCGGCGTCCCCGCGGCCGGCAGGTACGGCGAGGTCGGGTGCAGTCGCTGCCAGTCCGCCCACAGCTTGTCTATGAAGCAGTGGTGCAGCCAGAACACCGGGTCGTTGGGCGACACGCCGGTGCCCATCTGGCCGCCGACCCACACATGGACCCGGTTGTGCAGATTGACTCCGCGCCAGCCCTCCAGGTGGTTGCGGAAGCCGTTCGACTGGCTGTTCCACGGCGCCATGTCGTACACGGGCATGGCGAGGACGGAATCGACCTCGGCCCGGGTCGGCAGGGGGCGGCCTCCGCCGCCGAGCTGGCGGCGCAGATAGTTGCGGGAGTCGACGCGGACGTTCACCGCCCACCGTCCGGAGTTGAAGGCGAACGGGCCGGTGGTCACCTGCGCGTCGCTGGCGCGCCCGTCGCCGCCGAGGAAGTCCGCGCCCCACAGGGAGGCGGACGCCGTACGGTCCCGGGTCCAGTCCCAGTACGGCAGCATGACCGAGGAGTCGACGGACTGCAGCGCCTGCTCGAACTCGAGAAGGAATCTGCGGTGCCAGGGCAGGAAGGACGGCGATCGGTGGCCGACCCGCTCCCCGTTGTCGACGTCGGACATGATGAACGCGTTGTGCGTGGTGACGAAATCGTCGTACCGGCCACTGCGCTTGAGTTCCAGTACGGCGTCGGTGAAGGCACGCTTCTGTGCGGCGGTGAGGTTCGCTTGGTTCTGACGGACTGCCATGAAGAGTCTTCGTCCTTTGCGGGTGGTTCGGGTTCCGACGGGTCGCGTCGCGACGGGTCGGATTAAGGTGCGGCGGTTCGGGTCGGGCGACGATCGGGTCAGACAGCGACCGGGACGAGCGCGGCGCCCTGCAGTTCGAGCACCGCGGCCCGGGCCGCAGCACGCGGCGTGGCGAACGTCTCGTAGTGGTTCACGACGCTGATCCAGGAGGAGTCGGCGTTCTGCATCACATGCAGTTCCTTGCCGTCCACGAACACCGCGTAGCCCGGCCCCCCGTGGTGGTGTCCGCCGGCGGCCTGCGGCGCGCCGTGTATGCGCCGGCCCCGGTAGGTCTCGTCGAACGCCTCAGGTCCGGTGTGCGGGACGGACCCCGCGGTGTTGTCGATGTCGTTCCCGGTGCCCCGGGCGGCCAGCGCCACCGGCAGGCCCAGCGCGACCCCGGTGAACGCGGCGGCGGCAACGCCGGTGACGGCGCCGCGCAGCACGCTGCGGCGGGTGAGTTCAGACATGTACGGCCCCCATCTTGTCGCCTTCGGGTACATCGACCCCAGAAGGCAGGAATCCCAACGGGTAGTCACATTTCGTGATCTCCCGACCGGGATGTTCGCAGGCGGCGGCCGCGAGTGGAAAGGAGTGTCTTACCCGTTGGCTCCTTACCGGACATTCCCTCGCAAGATGTGGAAAGTTGAACGGAGTGGATCTTGCAGAACGTCCGGCGCTATGCGGGTTCAGACGCGAAAATCTCCTGAATGAAGCCGAAGGAGCGACAAATCCTCGGGTTGTACGGGAATTATGGTGATGTCCCCCACCAAAAGATCACGACGCAAAAGTGTTCGACGGTGAGCAGCGGACCGGCCGCCAGGAGCGCCGCGGCGGCGGACGCGGAGGTGGATCACGAGGTGGATCACGGGCTGGATCAAACAGCGCGGCCGGGCCCCGAGGGCGCACCATCACGCCCCGGGACCCGGCCGTTGACCGGACTTCAACCATGACACCTGCGACGGATCACCCTCGTGGATCAGAACCACGGAGTGCAGCGCGCCGTTCGTTGCCGGCCTGCGCAGGGTGAAGGAACGCAGGCTCACGCCACGAGGCGGGGCGGCATCGTCCGGTCGACGTCGTCCAGGCTCAGGACGCACTGGGGCACGCTGGAGCCGAAGCGTGGCTGGTGGATGCGGATCTGGAACGGCTGGGCGGGGTCTTCCGGCAGTTCGGCCGTCAGCACACTCGACCCGGCGCGGACACGCTGGTGGGCGACTTCCTTGCCGTCGACCAACACCTCGACGTCACGGCTCACGCCGGAGCGGATGTTGACGGTGATCGAATGGCCGAGATGATCCAGGTGGAAATGATGTCGTCGGGGCACAGCGCACCTCCGGAGCGGACCTCACTACCAGCGTAAACCCGTCCTTCGACTCCCGCGCTTCGCCCTACCATGCAACGACGCCGCCTTCCCGCCGCCGACATCCTTGGAGGCCCGCTGTGCCCGGCCCCGTCTCCGACCCCGGCCAGGACACCGACGATCCTGCGGGGCAGGTCGGAGATCCTGGCCGGCCGCCGTGGCACCGACGCCGCCGGCAGGTGTGGCTGGCGGGAGGCGTGGTCGCCTCCGTGGCACTGATCGCGGGGGTCGCCCTGTGGGCGGGGTCGCCGGACGGCCCGCAGACGGCGGACGACCCCGCGCCGCCGCACGCGGACGATGGTCTGCCGCACACCTCCGTGGAGGTGTCGCGGAGCAGCTGCGGACAGGGATGGGTACACCCACAACCGGGGACGCAGGTGTTCGATCTCCGCAACACCTCCAGCGGGGCCGCCGAGGTCGACCTCCTGGATCCGGCCACCGGCGCGGTCTACGGCGAGGTGGAGGGGTTGGCGCCCGGCACGACCCGGCCGATGCGCGTGCTGCTGGGGAACGGTACGTACGCGTTCAAGTGCTTGCCCGACGACGCGGACGCCGTCACCGGTCCCACGGTACGGGTGAGCGGAGGGTCGGCCGCGCGGGGACCGGCCGCCGTGCCCGTGACGGCGCACGATCTCATCCCGCCGACGTTGGCCTACCAGCAGTGGATCCAGGCCGGAACCGTCGAGCTGGCGGAGCGGACCGCTGCGCTGAAGGACGCCGTCGACGCCGGCGACCTGGCGACGGCCCGGCGCGCGTGGCTGCCCGCGCATCTGGTCTACGAGCGGATGGGCGCGGCGTACGGAACGTTCGGGGACGCGGACTCCGCGATCAACGGAACGACGGCAGGGCTGCCCGGCGGCCTTGCCGACCCCGGCTTCGCGGGGTTCCACCGCGTCGAGTACGGGCTGTGGCACGGGGAGTCCGCGGCGTCGCTGCGCGGGCCCGCTGACGATCTCGCCGAGGCGGTGCGGGCGCTGCGGGACGGGTGGCCGCAGGAGCGGATGGATCCGGGGGATCTGGGGCTGCGCGCGCACGAGATCCTGGAGAACACCGTGCAGCGGGAACTGACCGGACGCACCGACTACGGCAGCGGCAGCAACCTCGCCACCGCCCGCGCCAATCTCGACGGGACACGTGAGCTGCTCGGCCGGCTGCGCCCGCTGCTGGCGACCCGGTTCCCTGAACTGCCGCGACTGGACGCCTGGTTGGACCGCACCCAGCACACCCTCGACTCCTTCGACCACGACGGGACCTGGGCTCCGCTGGGCACGCTGCCCCGCGCGGACCGGCAGCGGATCAACAGTGACATGAGTGAACTGGTGGAGCGGCTGGCCCCGGTGGCGGCCCTGTGCGATGTGCGGAGAACGACATGAGCCAGGTGCGACGACGCGGATTCCTGCGCGGTGCGGCCGCCGGTATCGGTACGGCGGTGGCCGGAGCCGCGGTGTCGGGAGCCGCCGTGTCGGACGCCGGGCCCAGCGCGGCCACGTCCGCCGCCGACTCCACGGACACGCCCACCGCGCCCGGTGACTTTCACGGTGCGCACCAGGGCGGAATCCTCACGCCGCCGCAGCGCGCCACGGCGATGGTCTCGTTCGACGTGACCGCCGAGGGCCGCCGGGAGCTGACGGAGCTCCTCCGTACGCTCACCGACCGGGCCCGGTTCCTGGCCGCCGGCGGGACCCCGCCCCCGGTCGGGATCACCGCACCGCCGTCCGACTCCGGCGTGCTCGGCCCGCAGCTCCCGTCGGGTGGTCTGACCGTCACGGCCGGGGTGGGGAGCTCCCTGTTCGACGGCCGCTTCGAACTGACGGACCTCAAGCCGTCGCGGCTGGGCGTGATGCCGTCGTTCCCCGACGACGATCTGGACCCGGCCTGGTGCCACGGCGATCTGAGCCTGCAGCTGTCCGCGTCCAGCCCGGACGTCGTGCTGCACGCGCTGCGCGACATCGTCCGCCACACCCGCGGCGGTCTGCAGGTGCGCTGGCGGATGGACGGCTTCACCAGCCCGCCCCGCCCGAGCGGCACGCCCCGCAACCACCTCGGGTTCAAGGACGGCACCGCCAACCCGGACACGGCGAAGGCGACCGAGGCGGACCGGCTGCTCTGGGTGGGCGCGGGCGCCGAACCGCGGTGGACCGCCGGCGGCACCTACCAGGTGGTGCGGCTGATCCGGATGCTCGTCGAGTTCTGGGACCGGGTCTCGATCACCGAGCAGGAACGGATGTTCGGCCGCAGCCGCGACACCGGCGCGCCGCTGGACGGTGACGCCGAGTTCGACGCGCCCAGGTACATGCAGGATCCCAAAGGCGATGTGATCCCGCTCGACAGTCATATCCGCCTCGCCAACCCCCGCACCCCGCAGACCGAGGGCCAGCGCATCCTGCGCCGCGGCTACAACTACGACCGGGGCATGGACAGCAACGGCAACCTCGACATGGGGCTGATCTTCTCCTGCTACCAGCAGGACCTGGTCCGGCAGTTCGAGACCGTGCAGAAGCGCCTCGCGGGCGAGCCGTTGGTGGACTACGTCCAGCCGTTCGGGGGCGGCTACTTCTTCGTCCTGCCCGGAGTCCGGGACCGCACCGACTGGCTGGGACGGGCCCTGCTCACCCAGAACCCGCATATACGCCCATAGCAGTCGAAGACTTCGGTGACGCCCCGCCCGGAACGGTCAACGGCAAGTCAAGCGTTGGCCTGTTGTTCCTGACCGGCTGTTCATCCGCACGACACTGATAGGCGGTCAGGGTGTCGCGGGCCGAACGAAGGATCGCGTTCCGTAACCTACATCGCGACCGGTCGACAGCGGAGGCTGACAGAACATGGGCAACGCAGGAAGAGCGACGGGTGCCGGACGCCGGGCCGCGCGCTGGGGAGCATGCGCAGGTGCCGCGGCACTCACCCTCCTCAGCGGGGCGGGCCCCGCCCGGGCGGACTCCCCCGACCACCACCCCGGCGGCGCGACGGCCACCCCGGTCAAGCATCTGGTGGTCATCTTCCAGGAGAACGTCTCGTTCGACCACTACTTCGGCACCTACCCGGTGGCGGCGAACACCGACGGTACGACGTTCACCGCGGACAAGCGCACCCCGAAGAACATCGACACCCTGCGCACCGCCGGCCTGCTGAAGAAGAACCCGAACCAGTACCTGCCCAAGCGCCTCGGCCCGGAGCAGGCCATGACCTGCGACCAGAACCACAACTACGGCCCCGAGCAGTACGCGGCCAACGGCGGCAAGGCCGACGAGTACGTCCAGAACACCGACTCCGGCAAGTGCTCCGGCAACCTGTTCGGCGAGCCCGGCCTGGTCATGGACTACTACGACGGCAACACCGTCACTGCGCTGTGGAACTATGCCCAGCACTACTCGCTCGGCGACAACTCCTACGGCACGACCTACGGACCGTCGACCCCCGGCGCCATCAATCTGATCTCCGCGCAGACCCACGGAGTGATCTCCGTCGACCCGGCCTCCGGCACCGAGCACCCGAAGCAGACGGCGACGCCCGACCCGTACGCCGTCGTCTCGCCCGACGCCAAGGGCGTCGGCACGTTGATCAACGACCCGGACCCGGCCTTCGACGACTGCTCGGACGCCGACCACAGCAGCAAGAACGCCCTCGCGGTTCTGCAGGGCCGCAACATCGGTGATCTGCTCAACGCCCAGAAGGTCAGCTGGGGCTGGTTCCAGGGCGGATTCCGCCCCAGTACCGCCTGGGACGGGCAGCAGGGCCACTACGCGAAGTGCGCCGGCACCACCCACGCCAACCTGGGCGGCGCCCAGGTCGTCGACTACAGCCCGCACCACTCGCCGTTCCAGTACTACAGGTCGACGTCGAACCCGCACCACCTGGCGCCCGCGAGCGTCGCCGAGATCGGCCACAACGGGCCGGCCAACCACAACTACGACCTCACCGACTTCGACAGCGCGCTGAAGGCGGGGAACCTGCCCTCGGTCAGCTTCCTCAAGGCGCCGGAATTCCAGGACGGCCACGCCGCCTACTCCGACCCGATCGATGAGCAGCACTTCCTCGTCGAGCAGATCAACAAGGTGCAGCAGTCGCCGCAGTGGAAGGACACCGCCGTTGTCGTCGCCTACGACGACTCCGACGGCTGGTACGACCATGCCTACGCCAAGCCGGCGAACGGCTCGAAGAACACCGCGATCGGCTCCAACGGCAAGACGGTCGACAGCCCCGCCTGCCAGGCCGGCCCCGCCGCGGCCGGTGGCTACGCCGACCGCTGCGGCCCCGGCACGCGTCAGCCGCTGCTGGTCATCTCCCCCTACAGCAAGGTCAACTCCGTTGACCACACCCGCACCGAGCAGGCCTCGATCACCCGGTTCATCGAGGACAACTGGCACACCGACCGCATCGGTGACGCCTCCTTCGACACCCGTGCCGGATCGCTCGCGTCGGCCTTCGACTTCCAGCACCCCAACGGCAAGCAGGTGCTGCTCAACACGGACGGCTCGGTGAAGTCCGTCAAGGACATCCCCAAGAACCCGGTGCCGGTGCCCGCGCCGTCAGCGTCCACGGGTCCGGCCAGCAACATGGCTCCGCAGACGCTCGCCGACACCGGTTCCTCCTCGGCCGTCCTTCCCTTCGGCATCACCGCCGGAGTACTCGCGGCCGGCGGCGCCGGCCTCGCGCTGCTGATCCACCGCCGCAAGGCCCGCACGAACACCGCGCGGTAGAGAACCCCGAAGGAAGGCCGCCCCCAGGGATCTTGGGGGCGGCCTTCGACTCGCCCAGCGCGTGGGTGGCGTGGTGGTGAGCGGGGTGAGTGTCTGGATGTCGTGACGGGCCCGGATCGCCGCGATCTCCGCCTGGTCGGGCGGACCTCCGGCGCCGAGCACGGCCGCGCGTGCGGTGCTCAGCCAGTTCCGGGCCGCCGTCGGGGAGCTGCCGGACGATCCGCGATGCGCCGTCATGGTGGCCGAGCTGACCGAGGCCAGCCCGGAGTTCCGGGCGTGGTGGGCGGAGTACCCGGTCCGCTATTTCCGCCCGGCCACAACGGCGATCGATCACCCCCGGATCGGGCGGCTGGACCTGGAGATCTCCCAGGTGCGCCCGGTCGAGGATCCCGACCTGCTGCTCGTCCTGCAGGTGCCGGTGGGCGAGGACGGTCTCCAACGGGTTCTCACACTGCTCGACGATGTCTGAAGGCGGGAGCGGACGGTCGGCGGACCCGGCGGTCAGGCGGGGCGGGCCCCGAGGGCTCGCAGCAGGAACGGGCGCAGTTCGCGGGCCATCGCCTCGCCCGTGGGTGACGGCGAGGACGGGCCGGGCGTCAGGAACACCCGGCTGACCATCGCTCCCACCACCAGGTCGGCCAGCACGTGCGTGTCCTCCAGGGGCGGGATGTCGCCCCGCCCGACCGCGCGCGCCACCAGCACGGCGGCCCGGTCCCGGACGGGCTGGACGACGGCGTCGTCGAGGACCTGGGCCAGCGCCGGGTTGTGGGCTGCCTCACCGATCAGGACGTGCAGCAGCCGGCCTCCCGGTCCGTCCAGGGTTCTCGCCTTGTCCCGCAGGAGCGCGGTGAGGTCCCCGTCGAGGGTGCCGGTGTCCTCGCCCGGTCCGAGGTCACGGGCCCACTGGGTGGCCGTGCCGATGACCAGGTCCTGCTTCGAGCTCCACCGGCGGTAGAGCGTCGCCGTGGACACGCCGGCCCGTTTGGCGACCTCGGCCGTCGTCAGCCCGCCGTAACCCTTCTCGTACAGGACCTCGAGGGTGGCTTCGAGCAGGACGCGGTCACGGCCGATGTCACGGCGCCTGCCCCGTACCGGGGAATCGTTCTCGGTGTGCTCGGTCACGTCATCAGGGTATACGAAACGAAAGCTTTTCGTTTTGTGTACCGTTGGGTCTCATGACACACCATGACGAAACCCCGGACCTGGACGCCGCCGGCGTCGTCGACCGCCTGCGCTCCGCCTTCGCCACCGGCCGCACCAAGCCGACGGCCTGGCGCCGCGCCCAGCTCGAAGCCCTGCGCACCCTCCTCGTGGACAACAGCGACGAGATCACCGCTGCTCTGCGATCGGACCTGGGAAAGGGCCTCAAGGAGGGCTACCGGACGGAGGTGGGCTTCACGATCAACGAGATCGACCACACCCTCGAACACCTCGACACCTGGCTGGCCCCGCGCCCCGCCGCGCTTCCCGACAAGCTCCTGCCGGCGCAGGCGTACGTCGTCCGTGACCCGCTCGGCGTGGTCCTGGTCATCGCGCCGTGGAACTATCCCCTCCAGCTCGCCCTGACGCCGGTGGTCGGAGCGCTGGCGGCCGGCAATTGCGTCGTCGTCAAGCCCAGCGAGCTGGCGCCCGCGACCTCCGCCGCGATGGCCCGGCTCCTCCCCCGCTACCTCGACACCGAGGCCGTGGCGGTCGTCGAAGGCGCGATCCCGGAGACCACCGCGCTGCTGGAGAAGCATTTCGACCACATCTTCTACACCGGCAACGGTGCCGTCGGCCGGATCGTCATGACCGCCGCCGCCAAGCACCTGACGCCGGTCACGCTGGAGCTCGGCGGCAAGAGCCCCGTGGTCCTCGACCAGGACGCCGATCTGGCCGCGGCGGCGCAGCGGATCGCGTTCGGGAAGTTCCTCAACGCCGGCCAGACCTGCGTCGCCCCCGACTACGTGCTGGCCATCGGCGACACGGCCAAGGCCGTCGAGCCGCACCTCGCCTCGGCCGTGCACGATCTGTACGGCGCCGACCCCGCCGCTTCCGCCGAATACGGGCGCATCGTCAACGAGCGGCACTTCGACCGGCTCACCGGCCTCCTCGACAGCGGACGCACCGTGACCGGCGGCACGCACGACCGCGCGACGCGTTACCTGGCACCCACCGTGCTCGCCGATGTCGCCCCCGACTCCCCCGTCATGAAGGAGGAGATCTTCGGCCCGGTCCTGCCCATCGTGTCCGTGCCGGACCTCGACGCCGCGATCGCGTTCATCAACGAGCGCGACAAGCCGCTCGCCCTGTACGCGTTCACCGCGTCCGACGACACCAAGCAGCGCCTGCTGACCGAGACCTCCTCCGGCGCGCTCACCTTCGGCATCCCGGTGGCTCACCTCACCGCCCCGGAACTCCCCTTCGGCGGCGTCGGCGAGAGCGGGATGGGCCGGTATCACGGCGAGTACTCGATCGACACCTTCAGCCACAGCAAGGCGGTGCTGGACAAGCCGCTGTCGTGACGGGGGCTTGGGCGGGCGGCTGGACCGGGGTCGCGCCGGGCCGGATCGAATCGGACGGCTCGGGACCGATGACTCCGTGCCGCGCCGGGAGTCCTAATTCCGACCGCACACTCGAGAAGGTGGACCGATGACGAACCTGCACACCATCCTGAAAACGCATGTCAGCGACGGACCGACGCCGGGAGCGGTGGGTCTGGTGGCCCGCGGCGACCAGGTGGAGGTGCAGGTCGTCGGTTCCGCCGACGTCGACGGCGTCTCTCCGATGGCGAGGGATTCGATCTTCCGCATCGCTTCGATCACCAAACCCGTGATTGCCGCGGCGCTCATGATGCTCGTCGACGACGGCCGGATCGCGCTGGACGACCCGGTCGGGCAGTGGCTGCCGGAACTGGCGTCGCCGATGGTCGTCCGTACCCCGGCCGGCCCGGTCGACGATGTGGTCCCGGCCGCCAGAGCGATCACGGTGGCCGATCTGCTCACCTTCCGCGCCGGGTACGGCTTCCCGTCCGACTTCTCGCTGCCCGCGGTCGGTCTGCTGTTCAGCGAGCTGAAGCAAGGACCGCCACAGCCGCAGCTCACCGCAGCGCCGGACGCCTGGATGGCGACGCTCGCCGGCATTCCGCTGCTCCACCAGCCGGGCGAGGTCTGGCTGTACAACACCTGCTCCGACATCCTGGGTGTGCTGATCGCCCGGGTTGCGGGCCGTCCGTTGCCCGAGTTCCTGGCCGACCGGCTCTTCGAGCCGCTCGGCATGGCCGACACTGGATTCGACGTACCGGCCGGCAAACTCGACCGGTTCACCAGCTACTACCGAACCGATCCGGCAGGCGGACTCGAGCTGGTCGACGCCCCCGACGGACAGTGGAGCAGCCCGCCGGCCTTCCCGTCCGGCGCCGGCGGACTGGTCTCGACCGTCGACGACTACTACGCCTTCGCCCGGCTGCTGCTCGCCGGCGGAACCGTCGACGGCCGCCGGTTGCTGTCCTCCGCATCGGTGCGGCAGATGACCACCGACCACCTCACCCGGTCGCAGCGCGATGCCGGCCGGCTGTTCCTCGAGGGCCAGGGCTGGGGCTTCGGCGGCTCCGTCGACGTCGCGGCCGTCGACCCGTGGAACGTGCCGGGACGCTACGGCTGGGTCGGCGGCACCGGAACGGCGGCGCACATCACCCCGCCCACCGGAGCGGTCACCATCCTGCTCAGCCAACTGGAGATGTCCGGCCCGACCCCGCCCGCCGTGATGCGGGACTTCTGGCGCTACGCGGCGGACGCCTGAGAGCCGGGGCCCGACGCGACGAGGGCTCCCCGTCCGCGCGGCTCAGTCGCTGTGCCGGTGCTGCCGCCGGCTGCCGGCGACTGCCAGAATCGGCCCATGCTGAGAATCGGCTCCATCGTGCTGGGTGTCTCGGACGTGCCGCGCGCGGCGGCCTTCTGGATGGAAGCCCTGGGATACGTGCCGCGTGAAGAGGCCGAGGACGACTGGGTGGTCCTGGTACCGGCGGAAGGCACCGGGGCACAGCTCTCACTCGGCCGCAGCGAGACGCCGGTCCAGGACCAGCCGCGGATCCATCTCGACCTCTACGCCGGAGACGCGGCCGACCAGGCCGCCGAGGTCGAGCGGTTGGTGTCCCTCGGCGCCGAGCGCGTCGACTGGGACTTCTATCCCGACGACGCGGATTTCATCGTGCTCGCCGACCCGGAGGGCAACCGCTTCTGCGTCATCGACACCACACACGGCTGACGAGCGCCCTACGGCTCCCGCCTGGTCAATCGTCGGCGGCCACGAGAAGGCTGAGCGACCCGCCGTCAGACCGCCAGCTCGGCCGGGACCGCCGCCAGGGCTTCCTGGATGGCGGCGATCAGCCGGCGGCCGGAATCCGCGGTCAGTTCGAGGGCGACGCGCGCCGAGGGGCCCTTGGAGGGGTCGGCGAAGTCGATGTTGAGGGTGTGCTCGGCCATGGCGTGCACGGGGTGGTCGAAGTACACCGTCACATCGGTGACATGGAACCAGGAGCCGTTCGGCCCCTTGGCGCTGCCGTCGACGGAGTCCTTGACGGTCGTGTAGGTGCACATGCTCAGGCCCCCAGGTGGTCGGCGTAGAAGGCGGTGATCCGTTCCCAGCCGTCGTTGGCCGCCGCCACGTTGTAGGCGGGGCGGTCCGTCGAGAAGAAGGCGTGGCCCGCGCCCTCATAGCTGTGGAACTCGAAGTCCTTGCCGTTGGCGGTCAGGATCTGCCCCAGTTCGGCCACCTGCTCGGGGGTGGGGTACTTGTCCTCGGCGCCGAACAGCCCGAGCAGCGGAGCGCGGAGCCGGGGCAGCTGGTCGACCAGGTTGGTGATCCGCAGCGGGAACTCCGCCGGCACGGTGCCGGTGACGAACGCGCCGTAGCAGTCCACCGCGGCGTCCAGGTCCAGGTTGCAGGCTGCCAGCACACTCTGCCGGCCGCCCGAGCAGTAGCCGATCACGCCGACCTTGCCGTTGCTGGTGGGCAGCGCCCGCAGGTGGGCCGCCGCGGCGGCGACGTCGCCGATCAGCCGCGCGTCCGGGACTCCGCCGTTCGCCCTGCCCACCGCCGCCGCGTCATCGGGAGCGGCGCCCGGTGCCTCGCGGAAGTAGAGGTTGGGGCAGATCGCGTCGTAGCCGAGCTCGGCGAAGCGGCGGACGATCTCCTTGGTGCCTCGGTCGTAGCCGGGCATGTGGTGGATGACGACCACACCACCACGCTGCTCCTGGCCGTGGGGCCGGGCCAGGTACGCCTCCATCTCGTCGCCGCCGTGCCCGGAGATCCGGATGGTTTCGGCAGTCAGGGAATCACTCATGAGACACCTATATCATAAGGGAGAACTGATAAGTTTATACTGATGACTGTGATGATCCAGAGTGACGCGGCACGCATCGCGGCCGACCTGCGCGCCTGTCTGGGGCCGATGGTTCGCAGACTGCGGCAGGTGAAGCCGGACGGCGAACTGACCCTGTCGCAGACCTCGGTACTGGTGCGGCTCGGCCGCGAAGGCCCCGCCGCCGCGGCCGAGCTCGCCGCGGGTGAGGGCATCCGCCCGCAGTCGATGTCCACGATCATCTCCGGGCTGCAGGAGCGTGGGCTGGTGGCCCGGGCTCCGGACCCGGACGACGGCCGCCGGATCGTGCTCTCGCTCACCGATGCGGGACGGGAAGGCCTGTTGGGGGCCCACAAGGAACGCGCCCGCCGGCTGACCCGGGCCATCTCCGAGGAACTGACCCCTGCCGAGCGGGCACAACTGGCCGCCGCCATCCCGCTGCTCGAGCGCATCGCCCGGAGCGTCTGACCACCGGGCCGTCGCTCCGCAGGGGGCGCCGAGCCTGTTCTGTCACCAAAAATGCCTGGTGGCAGCGGGTGAAGCCATTAATACTCGTGCATGTGTTCCTGACGATATCTCTCACCGGCAACGACGAGCGTCCCGCAACGGACCTCGGCTTCCTGCTGCACAAGCACCCGGAGAAGGCCCAGGCCTTCTCGACCTCCTACGGCGACGCGCACGTCTTCTACCCCGAGGCGTCCGCACAGATCTGCACGGCAGCGCTCCTGCTGGAGGTGGATCCGGTGGCGCTGGTGCGGCGTGCCAAGGGCACGGGCAAGGACCGGGGCGGGGCGCCCGACGCGGCGCTCGCGCAGTATGTGAACGACCGGCCGTACGCGGCCTCGTCACTGCTGGCCGTCGCGTTGCGCACGGTGTTCTCCAGCGCCCTGCGCGGAGAGTGCCGCACGCACCCCGAACGCGCCGCGGCCCCGCTGCCGCTGCGCATCGAGGTACCGGTGCTGCCCGCCCGCGGTGGCGCCGACCTGGTGCGGGCGCTGTTCGAGCCGCTGGGCTGGACCGTCGGAGCCGAACCCATCGCGCTGGACCCGCAGTTCCCCGAGTGGGGCGACTCGCGGTACGTACGGCTGACGCTGGAGGGTGAGCTGCGGCTGTCGGTCGCGCTGCGGCACCTGTATGTCCTGCTGCCGGTCCTGGACGACTCCAAGCACTACTGGATCTCGTCCGACGAGGTCGACAAACTGCTGCGCTTCGGTGAGGGCTGGCTGGAGAACCACCCCGAGCAGCAGCTGATCGCCAGCCGCTATCTGTCCCGCCGCCGGGCCCTGACGCGCCAGGCCATGGAGCGTCTGGAGCTGGCCCGGCTCGCGGACGCCGACGACATCGAGGTCGAGGAGATCGACAACGCGGTCGACGAGAGCACCGACACCGAGGAGAAGCCGGCGCCGCTGGCAGCTCAGCGGCGCGACGCGATCCTCGAAGCGCTGCGCTCCGCGGGCGCGGCCCGGGTGCTGGACCTCGGCTGCGGGCAGGGTCAGCTGGTCGGCGAACTGCTGAAGGACGTCCGCTTCTCCGAGATCGTCGGTGTCGACGTATCGGTGCGGGCGCTGCACACGGCGTCCCGCCGGCTGCTTCTGGAGCAGATGGGAGAACACCGGGCCGCCCGCGTCAAGCTCCTGCAGGGCTCGCTGACGTACACCGACACCCGGCTCAAGGGCTATGACGCCGCCGTGCTCAGCGAGGTCATCGAACACCTGGACCTGCCGCGGCTGCCGGCCCTGGAGTACGCCGTCTTCGGCGCCGCCCGGCCCGGGACCGTCATCGTCACGACACCGAACTCCGAGTACAACGTGCGGTGGGAGACGCTGCCCGCGGGACACGTCCGGCACGCGGACCACCGGTTCGAGTGGACCCGCGCGGAGTTCCGCGACTGGGCGGACCGCGTCGCGCAGCGGCACGGCTACGACGTGGCGTACGTCCCGGTAGGACCGGACGACCCCGAGGTCGGCCCGCCGACTCAGCTGGCGGCCTTCACCCGGAAATCCGACCAGACCTCACCGACCGCTCAGACCCCGAAGGAGGAGTCGGCCGCATGACCAGCAAGCGCACACTTCCCGTGACCGACCTGTCCCTCGTGGTCCTCATCGGAGCCACCGGCTCCGGCAAGTCGACGTTCGCCGCCCGTCACTTCAAGCCCACCGAGATCCTGTCCTCCGACTTCTGCCGCGGCCTGGTCAGCGACGACGAGAACGACCAGGGTTCCAGCCGTGACGCCTTCGAGGTGCTGCACTACATCGCGGGCAAGCGGCTCGCCGCAGGACGCCTGACCGTCATCGACGCGACCAGCGTCCAGAGCGAGAGCCGCAAGCAGCTCATCGGCCTCGCCCGCCAGTACGACGTGCTGCCGATCGCCATCGTCCTCGACGTGCCCGAGCAGATCTGCGCCGAGCGCAACGCCGCGCGCCCCGACCGGGCCGGCATGCCCAAGCACGTCGTCCAGCGCCACCAGCGCGAACTGCGCCGCTCCCTGCGCGGACTGGAGCGTGAGGGATTCCGCAAGGTGCACATCCTGCGCGGTACCGAGGAGATCGACGACGCCGAGATCGTCCTGGAGCGCCGCTACAACGACCTGCGGCACCTGAGCGGGCCGTTCGACATCATCGGCGACATCCACGGCTGCCGTTCCGAGCTGGAGACGCTGCTCAACAAGCTCGGCTACGCCCTGGAACGGGACGCGGCGGGCCGGCCGGTGGGCGCCGTGCACCCGCTCGGGCGCACCGCCGTTTTCGTCGGGGACCTCGTCGACCGCGGTCCCGACAGCCCCGGCGTGCTGCGCCTCGTCATGGGCATGGTCGCCGCCGGTTCGGCGCTGTGTGTGCCGGGCAACCACGAGAACAAGCTGGGCCGCTACCTCAAGGGCCGCAACGTGCAGCACACCCACGGGCTCGCCGAGACCATCGAGCAGTTGGACAAGATCTCCGGCGAGGAGCCGGAGTTCGCCGCCCGCGCGCTGGAGTTCATCGAGTCGCTCGTCAGCCACTACGTGCTCGACGAGAGCAAGCTCGTGGTCTGCCACGCCGGCCTGCCCGAGAAGTACCACGGCCGTACCTCCGGCCGGGTCCGCTCGCACGCGCTCTACGGCGACACCACAGGCGAGACCGACGAGTTCGGCCTGCCGGTCCGCTACCCGTGGGCCGAGGACTACCGGGGCCGCGCCACCGTCGTGTACGGGCACACGCCCGTCCCCGACACGTCGTGGATCAACAACACCATCTGCCTCGACACCGGCGCGGTGTTCGGCGGCAAGATGACCGCGCTGCGCTGGCCCGAGCGCGAACTCGTCGACGTGCCGGCCGAGCGCGTCTGGTACGAGCCGGTGAAGCCGCTCGTCACCGAGACACCGGGCGGCCACGACGGCCGGCCGCTGGACCTCGCCGACGTGGCGGGCCGTCGCGCGGTCGAGACGTCGCAGCACGGCAGGGTCGCGGTCCGCGAGGAGAACGCGGCCGCCGCGCTGGAGGTCATGAGCCGGTTCGCGGTCGACCCGCGGCTGCTCGCCTACCTGCCGCCGACGATGTCGCCCTGCGCGACCTCGCAGGAGGAGGGCTATCTGGAGCACCCGCACGAGGCCTTCGCGGCCTACCGCGCGGACGGTGTGCGCCAGGTGGTGTGCGAGGAGAAGCACATGGGCTCGCGCGCGGTGGCGCTGGTCTGCCGTGACGCGGAGGTGGCACGGGCACGCTTCGGTGTCACCGAGCCGGGGGTGAGCGGCGCGCTGCACACCCGCACCGGGCGCCCGTTCTTCGACGACCCGGCGGTCACCGAGCAGATCATGGCCCGCCTGCGGGAAGCCGTCACCACCGCCGGGCTGTGGGACGAACTGGAGACGGACTGGCTGCTGCTCGACGCCGAGTTGATGCCCTGGTCGCTGAAGGCGTCCGGTCTGCTGCGCCGGCAGTACGCCGCTGTGGGCGCCGCGTCGGGCGCGGTGTTCCCGGGCGCGATCGCCGCCCTGGAGGCAGCCTCCGCACGTGGCACCGCGGTGTCGGACCTGCTCGCGCGCCAGCGCGGCCGGGCCACCGACGCCAGCGCGTTCACCGACGCGTACCGGCGCTACTGCTGGCCGACCGAGGGCCTGGACGGGGTGCGTCTCGCGCCCTTCCAGATCCTGGCCGCCCAGGGCCGCAGCCTCGCCGCGCTCCCGCACGACGAGCAGCTCACGCTGATCGACCGCCTGGTCTCCAACGACCCGACGGGACTGCTGCAGGCGACCCGCCGGATCGTCGTCGACACCGCCGACGAGCAGTCGGTCGCGGCGGGTACCGAGTGGTGGCTGGAACTGACCGGCGCCGGCGGCGAGGGCATGGTCGTCAAGCCGCTCCAGGCCCTGGTCCGGGGCGGGAACGGGCGCCTCGTCCAGCCCGGCATCAAGTGCCGGGGCCGCGAGTACCTGCGGATCATCTACGGCCCCGAGTACACCCGTCCGGACAACCTCACCAAGCTGCGCTCCCGCTTCCTGGGCCACAAACGCTCACTCGCGCTGCGCGAGTACGCGCTCGGCCTGGAAGCCCTGGACCGGCTGTCGGCGGGCGAACCCCTGTGGCGTGTCCACGAGGCGGTCTTCGCGGTCCTGGCCCTGGAGTCAGAACCGGTCGACCCGAGGCTCTGACCGAAATCCCGGCCGGCGGGCAACAGCTTCCTTCCACGCGTCTCTTGAGCCCCCTGACCCTCCCGGTTCCCCTGGCGCCCAGGGGCCAGGGGGCCTCATAAGATCCGCGAGAAGCCTGCCCGCCGACCGGGACCAGCCGGTCCTCAACCAGGGGGACATTTCCCCTTGACCAGTGCACATCACCCCCATAAGGTTCTCCCGTCTGGCTTGATCCACTAGGACGGGCCTATCAGTCCTATGGGGGGACGAAATGCACTACTACCTCGACGTACTCAAGAAATATGCGGTATTCGGCGGGCGCGCACGGTGCCGGGAATACTGGATGTTCACCCTGTTCCACAGCATCATCATCGCCGCCCTGATGATCCTGGACTGGGCGATCGGATCGCCGTGGCTCGTACTGGTGTACATCGTTCCGACATTCCTTCCGGCCTTGGGAGTCACCGTCCGCCGGCTGCACGACAGCGGGCGCAGAGGGTGGTGGGTGCTCCTCGGAGCCGTCCCGCTCATTGGCGACATCTGTCTGCTGGTCATGCTGAGCGCCGACAGCGAGCAGCAGACGAACGCCTTCGGCCCGAACCCCAAGGCCGTCCCGGTGCGGGACGCCCACTTCGCCTGACCTTGAGCGGCCGATGCCGCCCGCATTTCTCCGACTGCCCGCCGGCCTCGCCGGTGGGCAGTCGGCGTTACGGTGCTTCGAACCCCGGGGCCATAAAGCGGTTGCCTCCCGGGGCGGCCGTCTGCTGCACTTCCCTTTGACAGCCCGATCGATCCAGGAGTCCCGATTATGTGCGGAACGTTCATGTCCATCCAGGAGGGAATTGCCATCTATCTCAAGGACATGACACCGAGTGCATACGCTGAACCTGGGAATCCTGGCGCATGTTGACGCCGGAAAGACAAGCCTGACCGAGCGGCTGCTCCACGCCGCAGGGGTCATCGACACGATCGGCAGTGTCGATGACGGCAGTACGCAGACCGATTCGATGTCGCTGGAACGGCAACGCGGCATCACCATCAAGTCCGCCGTCGCCTCGTTCGTCGTCGACGACGTCACCGTCAATCTGATCGACACCCCCGGCCACCCGGATTTCATCGCCGAGGTGGAGCGGGTGCTGAACGTGCTCGACGGAGCTGTGCTGGTCATCTCCGCCGTGGAGGGCGTGCAGGCGCAGACCCGTGTGCTGATGCGCACGCTGCAGCGGCTGGGGATTCCCACGCTGATCTTCGTCAACAAGATCGACCGCAGTGGGGCCCAGTACGACGACGTGCTCCGCAGCATCGCCGAGAAGCTGGCTCCGGCGAGCATCTCGATGGGCCCGGCCACCGCGCTCGGCACGCGCGGCGCAACGTCCCGGCCCTACAACGCCGCCGACGCCGATTTCAGGTCCGGGCTCGTGGATCTCCTCACCGGTCGCGACGAAGCGCTGCTGGCAGCGTATGTCGACGACGAGGCCGCGCTCTCCTGTCCCCGGCTGCGAGGCGAACTCGCGGCGCAGACGAAGCGGGCGCTGGTGCATCCGGTGTTCTTCGGCTCGGCGATCACCGGTGCGGGGGTCGATGCGCTGATCTCCGGGATCACCGAACTGCTGCCCACCGCCGAGGACGATGCCGACGGTCCGGTCTCGGGCACCGTCTTCAAGGTCGAACGGGGTTCTGCCGGGGAGAAGATCGCATACGTCCGGATGTTCTCGGGGACCGTGCGGGTGCGGGACCGCCTGCCGTTCCGTGGGGACGAGGAGGGGAAGGTCACCGCGCTCAGCGTCTACGAGCGCGGCTCGGACGTCCCGGGTGACGCCCTCACCGCGGGTCAGATCGGCAAGCTGTGGGGAATCGGCGAGGTCCGTATCGGTGACGCCATCGGCGTTCCGCGCGCGACGCGACCGGACAGTCACCACTTCGCCCCGCCGACCCTGGAGACGATCGTCGCGCCGCTTCGCCCCGCCGACAAGGGAGCACTGCACGTCGCCCTGACACAGCTCGCGGAGCAGGACCCGTTGATCAACCTGCGCCAGGACGATCTCCGCCAGGAGACCTCCGTCTCGCTCTACGGCGAAGTGCAGAAAGAGGTCATCCAGGCCACTTTGGCGAACGACTTCGGCGTCGACGTCGCGTTCCGCGAGACGACGACGATTCACATCGAACGGCCGGTCGGCACCGGCGCGGCCGCCGAGTTCATCCACGTCGATCCCAATCCGTTCCTCGCGACGGTGGGACTGCGCATCGACCCGGCGCCGGTCGGCAGTGGTGTCGGGTTCCGGCTGGAGGTCGAACTCGGCTCGATGCCGTACTCGTTCTTCAAGGCGGTCGAGGAGACCGTCAGGACGACGCTGGAGCAGGGGATTCACGGCTGGCAGGTCACCGACTGCACGGTCACCATGACGCATTCCGGCTATGCGGCACGGCAGAGTCACGCTCATGCCGTCTTCGACAAGAGCATGTCGAGCACCGCCGGGGACTTCCGCAACCTGACGCCTCTGGTGCTGATGAGCGCGCTGCAGCAGGCGGTGAGCCGGGTGTACGAGCCGATGCACCGGTTCGGCCTGGACATCCCCGCGGACATGTTCGGGCTGGTGCTGCCCGTGCTCGCACGGCTGCGGGCCGTACCGCAGACCTCGGCGGTACGGGGCTCGTCGTACGTGGTGGAGGGCGAGATCCCGGCCGCCTCGGTGCACGCACTGGAGCGGCAGCTGCCGTCGCTGACGCGCGGCGAAGGCGTACTCGAGTGCGCCTTCGACCACTACCAACCGGTCCGCGGTGCGGTCCCCGACCGGCCGCGGTCGGACCACGATCCGCTCCACCGCAGGGAGTACCTGATGCGGGTCACCCGCCGGGCGACCGGAGGGTGACGGCTCATCAGGGCCGACGACCACGGCCGAGGCCGCGCCCCGCACGGAACACCGGATCAGCCGTCCGTTGCCCGTGATCTCAGGACCCTGGCGGCGAAGGCCGCGAGGTGGGCCCGCAACTGCTCGCGAGACGTCCGCTGTTGGCCGACGAGGTGTTCCACGAGGTCGGCGCGGGTGGCGGCGAGCAGCGCGTGGGCGGTGAAGTCGCTGTCGGCGAATCCGGGAATCCGTTCCAGCGCGGTCCGGAGGGTGCCGTGCCACAGCTCGTAGTGCTCTGCCGCATAAGGGCTGTCGCCGCCGGTTCCTTCCAGCGCGAGGGCGAGGTGGCGGTTGTCGAGCTTGAAGCACAGAAGGGCGTCGAGGAGGGCGGGTACCCGCTGGAGGGGCGGGGTGGTGGGCCCCAGAGGTGGCGCCCCCTCCTCGGCGGCGAGCCGGATCGGCGCGAGCCGCGTCTCGTACAGCGCCTGGATCAGACCGGTGCGGTCGCCGAACCCCCGGAAGAGCGTTGCCTTGCCGACGCCGGCCGCCGCCGCGATGTCGGCCATGGTGACCGACTGAGGGCTCTCGCACTGGGCGAAGAGTGTGTCGGCGGCGGCGAGAACGGCCTCCCGGTTGCGCGTGGCGTCCGCGCGTGGCTTGCGTTCGGTCATGCGGTTCCTCCGGTTGCAAAGCGGACCCCGGGTCCGTATCGTCTCCCATATGAAACGGACCCACGGTCCGTATCGTACGGGATGGAGCAACCATGAGCGTGACCACCGCACCGGCGGACCTCTACCGCCACGGCCTGCAGCTACTGCTGGACAAGAACATCCCCGCCTGGACCGACCTGTGGGACGAGGACGGGATCCTCGAGTTCCCCTTCGCCCCGGACGGCTGGCCGAAGCGGCTGGAGGGCAAGGCGGCCGTCGCCGAGTACATGCGCGGCTACCCCGACCACATAGACCTGCACGACTTCCCCTCCGTGGAGATCCACCAGACCGTCGTCCCGGAGACCATCGTGGTCGAGATGCGCGCCGTGGGCCGCCTGGTGGAGACCGACGGCCCCTTCGAGATGACCTACATCGCCGTGGTCACCGTCAGGAACGGCCTCATCACCGGCTACCGCGACTACTGGAACCCGCTCGCCGTCCAGGACCCCGCCACCGACTTCGCCGGGAGCAACCGATGACCGGGTCCGAGAAGTTCACCCTGGTCATCGGTGCCACCGGCACCACCGGCAGCCGCGTCGCCGCGCGGCTGGCCGCCGAAGGGCGGCGCGTCAGGGCCGCCGGCCGACGCGCCACCCCCGTGGCCGGGGCCGTTCCCGTGCGGTTCGACTGGGACGACCCCACCTCCTTCGAAGCCGCGCTCGACGGCGCGGACCGGGTCTATCT
Organism: Streptomyces sp. SID13666; assembly: GCF_010548325.1. Classification (NCBI taxonomy): domain Bacteria; kingdom Bacillati; phylum Actinomycetota; class Actinomycetes; order Kitasatosporales; family Streptomycetaceae; genus Streptomyces; species Streptomyces sp. SID13666. Next base: position 125,639 of record NZ_JAAGLX010000013.1, read on the forward strand.
CATCCCGCCGCTCGGCGCTCCGGACCCGGCAGCCGTCATGCTGCCCTTCCTCCGGCAGGCCCGCGCCGCCGGCGTCCACCGGGCGGTCCTGCTCGGCTCGTCGGCGATCCCCGCCGGCGGCCCCGCCGTGGGGCAGGTGCACCAGGCCCTGCCCGGCCTGTTCTCCGAGTGGGCGGTCCTGCGCCCCTCGTGGTTCATGCAGAACTTCACCGGCGACCACGCGCACGCCCGGACCATCAGAGCGGACGGGACCATCCGAACGGCGGCCGGTGAGGGCCGCGTCGGGTTCGTCGACGCCGACGACATCGCCGCCATCGCCGTACACGTACTGACCGCGGCACAGGCCCCGAACACCGACCTGATCATCACCGGGCCGCAGGCGCTGAGTTACGACGACATCGCCGCCGTCCTCACCCGGGCCACCGGCCGGACCGTCACCCATGACCGGCTGACCTACGAGCAGATGCGCGACCGCCTGGCCGCCGACATGCCCGCCGGGTTCGCCGCGATGCTCGCCGGCATGGACCGCGCCATCGCCTCAGGCGCCGAGGACCGCACCACCGACACCGTCCAGCGCCTCACCGGCCGCGCACCGCACAGCTTCCGCGCTTTCGCGGAACGGGAGTTGGACCGGATCCGGGGCTGAGGTCCCCCGGATCCCCGCCGCCGCGAGCCCGAGGGACGCGTCAGCCGGTAGCGTCCGTCAACCGGGTACGGGCCAGCGCGTGGGCGCGGTCGAGGGCGTCGGCAGCGGTGCAGACGACGTCCGGCTGTACGCCGGTGCCCTCCCAGTCGGTGCCGGAGACCGGGTTGATCGCGCGGCCGGTCGGGATGCTCGCCTCCAGATGCGGGTGCACCGTCCAGCCCTGGCGGGGATGCGCACCGCCGAGCGTCACCTCGCCGACGACAACGGCACGGCCCAACTGCTGCAGGTCGTAGGCCAGTTCCTCCGCAGCGGAGAAGGTGCTGCCGCTGGTCAGCACGTACAGCGGCTTGCTGCCGCCGAAGCGTGCTCCGGGGACGTACGGCAGGCTCCAGGACTGCCCGAACCGTTCACCGTCGCGCCAGTACATGGTGTTGAGGTGGGTGCGCTCATCGAGCAGGTAGCTGCAGACGAACGCGACCGTGTCCGGGTCCCCGCCGCGGTTGCCGCGCACGTCCAGAACGAGGGCGTCGGCCCGGGCGACCAGGGTGAGCGCGGCCGCCAGCGGCTCGGCGGCCCAGTCCAGCGGGAAGAGCATGGGAGTCAGCTCCAGCACGGCGACCCCGCCGTCCCGCAGCTCCACCCGCGGAACACCGCCGAGCGTGGCGTCGAAATCCCTGCGCATGGCGGCCAGGGCGGCAGCGCCCCGCTCCTTCGGCACCGGTTCGGTGTGATGGAGCAGCCGCAGGTGCCGGTCGCCGTTGACCGACTGCAGGTCGGTCGTGACCAGCCGGCTGAGCTCCTCCGCGCTGTCGACGTCGTACGCCCCCTCGGCGAGGCGCCGCCGCAACAGGGTCGCGAGGCGCTCGGCCTCTTCGGGGAAAACGTAGTGCTCCAGAACGAGTTGGGCCGTCTCCTCGACGACGGGAGCGGTACTGATCTGCGTCATGGTGGTCATGGCAGGGAGTAGAACACCGCTCTTCCAAAAGCGTCAAGAGTATTGGACACTTAGCTCATGCCCGAGCAACCGCCTTACCCCCCGACGCCTCAGGAAGTCCAGGAGATCGGCTCGCCGGAGCAGTTCGCGGCGCTCGCCCACCCGCTGCGCCAACGGCTGCTGTTCGCCCTGGGCCGTCGCCCCGCCACCATCAGCCAGCTCGCGGCGCACCTCGAGACCGCCAAGGGCAACGTCGCACACCACCTGAAGGTGCTGCGGACGGCCGGCCTCGTCCACGTCGCCGAGACCCGGCAGGTCCGGGGCGGCACCGAGCAGTACTACCAGCGCGTCGCCCGGCGCATGATCGTCGCCGAACCCGAGGCGGCCGGCACGGCGGCGATGCTCGGCGCCTTCGCCCAGGAGCTGGACCGCTCCCCCGCCGAGACCCATCTGACCCTGCGCCACTTGCACCTGAGCCCCGCCAAGGCGCAACGTCTCGGCGAAAGGCTGGCCCGGCTGATCGACGAGACCGAGGAGGACGCCGAGTCCGAACCGGTGCACGGCATGCTGTTCGCCCTGTACCAGCACGCACAGCTCCCCGAACCCGGCGGTTCGGCCTAGACCGTGTCCGACGGCTGGTGGGGCGTCGCTTCCTCCGGGCCGATCTCCGCGGTCTGTGCGGCGACGCTGAACAGCGTGCCTTCCGGATCCCGGAGGAGTGTCGCCAAACCCGGCGCGGTGTCGTCCGGCGCGCTGACGATCGCTCCGCCCGCCGCTTCGGCGCGTTCTGCGGCCATGTTCGGGTGGGGGGTTCTGAAGGTGACCTGCCAGCGCGGGCGGACCTTCGGGTCCGGGGCCTCCTCCACCGCTCCGCCGTGCAGGGCGGCCACCGTGCGGCCGTTGATGTCGACGAACACCTGGTCGTTCTCGTACCGCAGAGTGCAGCGCTCGGGTGGTTCGGTGTCCCAGCCCAGGGCCTCGCTGTAGAAGATCGCCGCCGCGAAGACATCCCGGGTGTGCAGCTCGATCCACAGACCCCGACCACCACCCCTGGGGGACCAGTGCGGCTCCCGTGGCCCTTCCCACAGGGCGAACGGCGCGCCTGCCGGATCGATGGCCCAGGCCACCCGGCCCGGACCGAACGGGAGTGGGCCGACGGCGACGGTACCGCCCCGTTCACGGATCCGCCCGGCGGCACGGTCCACGCTGTCGACCGCGAAGTGCACCGACCAGCAGGCCGGAACGCCGAAGGAGTGTCCTGTCTCGCCGAGACCGGCGATCGGTTCGCCGTCGCTGATCGCCTCGGCGTACTCGTCGAGCCCGAATCCGGGCCGGTACTGCCAGCCGAGCACGCGGTTGTAGAAGGCCTTGCTCGCCGGCAGGTCGGCGGCGGTCAGGGTCACCCAACACGGCGCTCCCTGGACCGCGCTTTCAGAAGGAGCCATGTCTGCAGCCTCGCCTCACGCAGGGGGACACCGTTCACTTTGCCACTGTTCATGCCTGTTCGCTGGCGTTGACACCCTTATGCCGCACGTGGACCCGGCAGCGGCCGCGGACCGTACCGCGAACGGCGGTCACGGCCGACAGGGTCGTCACGCAGAGTCACCGTCCGAGGGCGGCTTCCGGGTACGTGTCCACTCCGTGAGCTGGGGTGCGGTCCAGGTGTTGACGACCCGCTCCGCCGGCACTCCGCAGGTCTCGGCGCGCGCGCATCCCAGAATCTGCCAGTCGAGCTGACCGGGCGCGTGGGCGTCCGTGTCGACGGCGAAGAACACCCCGGCGTCGACGGCCTGGACCAGCAGGTCGCGCGGCGGGTCCAGCCGTTCCGGGCGGCTGTTGATCTCGACCGCCGTTCCGGCCTCCGCGCAGGCCGCGAAGACCTCTGCCGCGTCGAACTGCGACGGCGGGCGGTTCCGCCCCGACAGCAGACGGCCGGTGCAGTGCCCCAGGACGTCCATCAGCGGGTTGCCGACCGCATTGATCATGCGCCGGGTCATGGCGGGAGAGTCCATCCGCAGCTCGGAGTGGCTCGAGGCGACCACCAGATCGAGCTGGTCGAGCAGGTCGGGTTCCTGGTCGAGGGACCCGTCGGCGAGGATGTCGCACTCGATACCCGTCAGCAGGCGGAACGGAGCCCACCGCTCGTTCAGTTCGGCCACCACCTCCAGCTGCCGGCGCAGCCGCTCGGCCGTCAGTCCGTTGGCGATGGTCAGGCGGGGCGAGTGGTCGGTGAGCACAGCCCACTCGTGCCCGAGTTCCGCCGCGGTCCGGCCCATCGCCTCGATGGGGCTGCCGCCGTCCGACCAGTCCGAATGCAGATGGCAGTCGCCGCGCAGCAGGGCGCGCAGCGCCGTTCCGCCCTCCGCGAGCGGCGCCGCCGCCTCCGCCTCCAGCCGTTCGAGGTAGCCGGGCACAGCCCCGGCCAGCGCCTCTTTGACGACCTGGGCCGTCTTGGGACCGATGCCCTTCTCCGCCTGCAGCGTGCCGGCCGCCGACCGTGCGGCGACCTCCTCGGGCCCTAGCCCCGCGACCACCTCCGACGCCGTACGGAACGCATCCACCCGGTACGTCGCCGCTTGGGCGCGCTCCAGCAGAAAGGCGATCCGGTCCAGCGCCTTCACCGGTTCCATCGTGGCCTCCTCGGGCCGGCCGCCTGCCTCCGCCGGTCGCCGTCGCCGCGGGAGCGGCACGTCGGCGGGCCCGCCGCACCGTTCCACTCTCGCCCGGCACCGCTGCCGGCGCACCCCGGACGCCCTGCGCGCCGGATCACCGTGCTCCGACGGTGACCTGGTCGGGCCTTGATCGTTTCAGTGATGGCGGCCGGCGCAGTGAGTCCGGTCGCGGATCCGTACCCGCGGCCGGCACACGCGTCACGGGGCGGGGTCCTGGGATTTACAGCCTGCCGCGCGTGCGGAGGCGTGGGGAGTTTCACCGATGTGTGGGCTGGCCGGCTATGCCGGGTTCGCGGGTTGCGCGCCCTCGGGGACCGAAGAGGTCTCCCTCAAGGAGATGACGGAGACGCTGGCCTGCCGGGGGCCGGATGCCTCGGCTGCCTGGACCGGGGATGCGGCGGGGCTGGGGCACACCCGCCTGGCCACCGTCGACCTGATCGGCGGGCGTCAGCCGCTGGTGCTGACGCGGGGCGGGCGCACGGCTCTGGCGGTGGTGTTCACCGGTGAGGTGTACAACCACGCGGAGCTGCGGGCGGAACTGACCGCGCGCGGGCGCCGGTTCAGGACCCGCTGCGACAGCGAGGTGGTACTGCAGGCCGTCGACGCCTGGGGCGAACAGGCTCCGGCCCGCATGGAGGGGATGTTCGCGTACGCGGCATGGGAGCCCGCGCACCGGCGGCTGACCCTGGTGCGCGACCGGTTCGGGATCAAGCCGCTGTGCTACGCGCGGACCAGCGATGGGGTGGTGTTCGGCTCCGAGCCCAAGGCGGTGCTGGCGCACCCTGCCGTGCCGGCCCGGCTGGAGCTGGACGGGCTGCGGGAACTGTTGCTGTCCGCCCACCCGATGATCAAGACACCGGGGCGCAGCGCCTTCGCGGGGCTACGGGAGATCGAGCCCGGCACCGTGACGACCCTGACTCCCGACGGTGTGCGTACCCGCCGCTACTGGTCGCTGACGCCCGCCGAACACCGTGACGACCTTCCGACCACGGTGGAGCGGGTGCGCACCCTGCTGGGCCAGGCCGTCACCGGGCAGTTGCGGGCCGATGTCCCGGTCAGTGTCCTGCTGTCCGGCGGGCTGGACTCCAGCGCCATCGCCGCCCTGGCCCGCCCCGAGGTCGACGTCCTGCACACGCTGTCGGTGGACCTGGGCGCCGGCGCCTCCAGCCAGGACGCCATGGAGCGCGACCCGGACGGACCCTACGCCGACCTGATGGTGCGCCATCTCGACACCGCGCACCGCACGGTCGCCCCGGCGGCCCAGGATCTCGCGGATCCGTCCCACCGCTCCCGTGTCGGCTCTTTGCGCGACGGGTTGACGATGGGCGACTTCGACACGTCGCTGATGCTGCTGTTCCGCGCGGTCCGCGAGCACTTCCCGGTCACCCTGTCCGGAGAGGGGGCCGATGAAATCTTCGGCGGCTACCGCTGGTTCACCCCTCGGGTTGCGGCAGTAGAATCCTTTCCCTGGGACACCGTGCTGGACCGGGCGGACCTCACCCGGCTGCTCGACCCCGCTCTGGCCGCGGCTCTGGAACTGCCCGCGCACCGCGCCGACCTGCACGCGGCCGCAGCCGCCGAGATCGAGCACCTGCCGGGCACCACTCCCGGCGAGGCCGCGCTGCGCCGCGACAGCTACCTCAACCTGACCCGTTTCCTGCCCTGCCTGCTGGACCGCACCGACCGTCTCAGCATGGGCTCAGGCCTGGAGGTCCGGGTTCCTTTCCTTGACCACCGGCTGGTCGAGTACGTCTTCAACACCCCCTGGGAGTTCAAGACCTTCGACGGCCGCGAGAAGAGCCTGCTGCGCGCCGCCGTCGCGGACCTGCTCCCCCCACCGGTCCTGGCCCGCCGCAAGAGCCCCTATCCGATGGTCCGCGACCCCGCCTACCGTGCCGCGCTCACCGGTCAGGTCAGCCGGCTGCTCGCCACCGGAAGCCCGGCCACCGACCTGCTCGACGTGCGCGCGGTGCGGAGTCTGCTGCTGGAACCCTCCGGCACGAAACGTTTCCCCCGTGAGGGGCTGGAGCTCGTCCTGGACCTGGACCTGTGGCTGCGCACCCACCGGCCCGCTCTGCACCTCTGAATCTCCGCCCACCTCCGGACACGCGCCGGAACGTCTCCTGGCACTACGAACACCGCCCCGAACGTCCCCTCCCACCACCCCGATCGCACAGGATGTCCGCCATGCAGCACGCCGTGATCGTCTCCACCGTCCGCACACCCATCGGCCGCGCCCACAAGGGCTCGCTGGCCGAGGTGCGCCCCGACGACCTGCTCGCCCGTACCGTCGCCGAGGCCCTCGCCCGCGTTCCGGGGCTGCTACCGGAAAGCGTGGACGACCTGGTCGTCGGCTGTGCGCTGCCCGGCGGGGAGCAGGGGTTCAACATCGCCCGGATCGCCGCGATCCTGCTCGGCTGGGACCACGTCCCCGGCGTCACCGTCAACCGCTTCTGCACCTCCTCCCTGCAGGCCGTCCGCATGGCCGCCCAGGCCGTGCGCTGCGGTGACGCCGATGTCGTCGTCGCGGCCGGGGTCGAGTCCCAGTCCCGGCTCGCCCACGGCAGCTCGGACACCTGGCCCGGCACCGAGAACCCCGCCTTCGGAGTCGCCGGGCAGCGCACCGTCGAGCGCTCAGGCCCGGGCACGGCGCCCTGGAGCGACCCTCGGGACAAGGGCGGGACGCCCGACCCCTACATCCCGGTGGGTCTCGCCGCCGAGAACGTCGCCGACGTCTACGGCATCACCCGCACCGACATGGACGCCTACGCCGCCCGTTCCCACCGGCTCACCCAACTCGCCCTCGCCGAGAGCTTCCACTTCGGTGACATCGTCGCGGTGAAGAGCCCTGACGGTACGACCACCGCGACTGATGACTGCCCCCGCACCGGAGTGACCGAACGGACCCTCGCCGCCCTGCCGCCGCGCTTCCGTCCCGACGGCCGGATCACCGCGGGCAACAGCGCGCCACTGTCGGACGGAGCCGCGGCCGTCGTCGTGATGTCCGAGGAGTACGCCCGCGCCCACGGCCACATCCCGCTGGCCAGGATCCTCTCGACCGGCGTCAGCGCCGCCACACCCGAGACCGAAGGCCCGGCCCCGGTCGTCGCGACCCGGACGGCACTCGCGCGGGCCGGGCTGTCGCTGTCGGACCTCGACACCGTCGCCGGGAACGAGCCCTTCGCCGCCCAGGTCCTGGCCTACTGCGCCGAACTGGGCCTGGACCCCGAGCGGATGAACCCGCACGGCGGATCGATCGCCCTGGGCGAGCCGTACGGAGCGGCCGGGGCCCGGCTGACCACCACCGCGCTCACGGCGCTGCGCCATGACGACCGGAGCACCGCCCTGGTCAGCGTCGTCGCCGCGGGAGGTCAGGGCATGGCCATGGTCCTGGAGCGCACCTCGTAGACCGGTCCGCCGCCGACCGTGCGGCGGACCGCGCCCGGGCCGGGAACAGCGTCAACGACCTTGCAGGGACTTGACGTTGTTCCCGAACGCCACATGCAGAGCTCTCACCTGCTAGAGCACGGTTTCCGGGGCGAGTATCCCAGCACCAACCCAGCACGGGAGCGGCGTCCCAGCACAGCAGCGCAGGCACCGGTCAGGTCGCCTCTGCCAATGCCGACTGCATGATGCCTCGACATCGGTCCCATGACTCTGGAACGAGGTGACCGTAGATGTCGACCGTAGTCTTGATCGACTTGTGGCCGAGCCAGCGCGAGACCTCGTGAATCGGGATGCCGGCCGCCAGCGCGGTCGAAGCAAAAAAGTGCCTCAACGAGTGCGGATGGTATCGCGGCCTGCCCTCTGCATCGACCAAACCGGCGGCCACGCATGCCCTCTTGAAGTAATGGCCGTAGGTATTTGCGGTGGGCATGACCTCCCTCCCCGGTTCGCGAGGGGCGAAGAACACCTCGACCTGCCGAGTCTTCCCCACCGCATTCTGGAAAGTGAGCGGGATCGGAGCCCACACCTGAACATGGGCGTCGATCTCGGCGCAGAGGAAGGGGGCGGCCGGGACCTCGCGGTACTCCCCCTCTTCTCGGTGCTTCAGAGGTACGAGGCGAGCCTTGCAGTCCTCGCGATACGCCCTCCGGCTGACCTGCCAACGAACGCGGATCACGTCGCGGCGTAGGCACCCGACATGGAAGGCCAGAGCTTCGCTGACCCGCAACCCAGCCCCCGCCTGAAGCCAGACGGTCAACTTGTACCGCTGTGGCATGCACTCATGAAGACGGCGGACCTCGGGAAGAGTCGGAATCTCGGCCTCGTCGACTGCTTGGCTTCCGGCGGCGTTCTTCACATCCCTGGCCGGATCCTCCCGAATCCGTTTCTCCTCCTTCGCGGAGGCGAAAATGTGCTTCACCATCTTCATCCGGTCATGCACCGTGCTGGCCGCTAGCTCCTTGCCGATGGCCACCTGGAAGTGCTCAATGTCTCTCTTTGCTACCCCTGCGATCGACCTATGGCCGAGCATCGGCATGAGATGGTTATCGATAAAGCCCTTGTAATTTACATACGTAGACTCCGCAATTATTCGGCGGGCAAGCCAGTCCTCAGCATAGGCGCCCACTGTAATCTTGCCCGCATTGGGGTCAACGTAAAGACCGTCGTCCTTGTCGGTTTCGACCCTCGCCGCGAAGACATCGGCCCCGCCCGGACCCGTCTTCTTGGCGAAGGTTTTTTCGCGCTGACGCGCTGTCCTACCGCCCGGCTCGCGATATCGCACTGTCCACGAGTGGCCGCAACGGGGCTTCACGCAAGGATATGCGGCAGCCTTCGGATCAGACTTGCATCGCTGGAAAACCGTAGCCATGCGTGGCACCTTTCGGCTATATAACGGCAAAGCAGCCGTTACCCGTAGTTGTCATCAAGGTAAGCAATGATGTCGCGCTCGCGAAACCGCAGGAGGCGGCCGACTTTCTGAGCCTTGAGCCCCCATGCCCGATACTTGTTCTTCACGGTGATCTCGCTGACTTTCAGCCAGGCGGCAACTTCTTCCGGCGTAAGCAGGCGATTGCTCCCCCCGGCGGTCAACTCGTCACCTCTCCGCTTACCTCAGCGGAGCCATTCGGTCGACACTGCATTACGTGACTCTCCATCGGGCAAAGGCGCCGTTGCAGTTCAGCGACGGGCACCGCGGCGATCTGGGCAGCAGCGAACGGTGCCGTTCTCCTAAGTCACGACGACTGGCACAATGCGCTGCCCCGCTCCAGCTCCGCCGCCAAGCGCAGCTGATGCGAACCCTTCGATGGTCCCCACAATCGCCGGTTTGGCTAACCGGCGATTGTCGTCTATGTTGCGCGCCACATCAGCGGGTAAGGAAGCCGTCGGACCGGCCGCAGTCAGGAAGCCAGCCCTTCACGGACCCTGTGCCGGGGCCGCATGGTCCGTGACGACCTCCAGCAGGCCGTTCAGCGTTCAAGCTTCGCCCTCGACACGCGCAGTGACACCCACAGCACAGCTCGCATGGAAAGTTGCGGCTCCGGCAGCGCCGCTGATGTGTCTTGACCGCCGGGTCGCTGCGGTACCCACGTTGCAGGAGATCCTCATCTATAGGCTGGCTGCATAGACAGAGGGCATAGCGCGGTGGATACGGCGCGGCACTCCCCCGCCTTCTACCTAAATCACTCATCCCGCCGAGCATCGCGAGGTCGGGGAGACGAAGCAAGAGGATTGGATCGTAGGATTCAGCAAACGAGACTCCTAGGGCAAGGATGAGGACAGCGCGGCGAATCCTGCTGCAGTTCGGTGTCTCGAAAAATCTGGCACTCCCACACAGGGGCAATTACCTGTCCGCCCTGGTGGTTTTCCGGATCATGCAATGTTGGCATGCTTTCGGTGGAAGATTCCAGTCCTTGCGAGCTCTTTCTTGTCTGCCGTGGGCGAATACTCTCGACCGCGGGTCTTGGCGCCAGGACCGCAAGAAGGGTGTGTCTTCCAGGCGCTCCGCAGGAAGCTCGTGGTGTGGGGTTGAGTAGCCGTATCTCAACCGATCATGGAGCGTGCGGGTCGAACAGGTTTCCCAGCGGGGTGGTCTTCCGGCTCTACGCGCATGAGGGCGTCGGCTTCTTGGCGGCAGCAGACCGCTGATGAGCCATTGGGGTGTCCTTCGGGGCGGTCGGGGTTGTCCGCTTCGCTGGACCCGCAGGGTCACGGTGGAGATGCGAAGGCAAGCTCCGGCCGTCCTGGGCGGAGGTGCTGTACAGAACGGATCCCCCGAATGTCCTTGCGTATGCGACGAACGGCCGGTTCCGCTGTGGTGACGGCAGTATGCGGTCTGGGCCTGCTGCCCGGCCCCGCTCTGGCTACGGACCACCTCGCCGGGTCACGGGCCGCTGTGCCCGCGCCCACGGAGTTCCCCAAGCCCGGCCTCTACACGGCCAGCGTGCCTGAGGGGGCGACTGGCTTCACGCTGGTCCTCATCGGCGCGGGCGGCGGGGGCGGGGGCGGCGCGGAGGTCGACAGCGGAGGTGGAGGCGGAGCGGGCGCCCTGTCCGTGTGCACCGTCACCGGCGTGGCCCCCGGCACGACCTACTCCGTGACCGTTGCCGGCTACGGAGGTGCCGGCTACAGCATGAACCGAGACACCAGCCCTGCAACGCCTGGCGCCGCTGGGGCCGGCGGCTTCGGCGGGGGCCAACCCGGAGGGGAAGCCCCCAGCTTCATCGCGGCAATTGGTGGTGCGGGAGGAGGCGGCGGCGAAAGCACCATCCTTCAGGGCACCACCGTCATCGCCTCCGGCTCAGGTGGAGGCGGTGGAGGTGGTGCCGGTATCAGCTCCAACGATCCCAAGGGCGCTGTTGGCGGCAGGGGCGGCGGCAGCGGGGGAGGCGCTGGCGGTCTGGGCCCGGCCGATAAAGAGCACGGTGGCCAGGGCGGCGGCGGCACGGGATCCTGCCAGAGCCAGACCGGCACCAGCACCGCGGGTCTTGCTGGTTCCACCGGCCGCACTTATGACGAAGGTCAGGTTGCGACGCCTGGTGGAAAGCTGGGTGGCCAGCCCCCTGCCGGTATCAGCCCGCCGGCCAATGTCGGCACGGGTGGCGACGGCGGCCCCCGCATCAAATTCACTGAGGACACCGGCAATGGTCGCGTAGGCGGCGACGGCTATGCCGCCTTCGTCTGGACCAGCTGACCAGCGCTCAGAATCCCTGTCTCAACCGATCAGGGAACGTGCGGGTCGAACAGGGTTCCCGGCGGGGTGATCTTCCCGTTGTGCATGCATGAAGGCAGGGCCTCTTGGTAGTTCGGGGATGCGAAACCAGCCGAACTGTCCCAGGAGGCCCTGTTGTCCTATGTGTACGCGGTCGCGCCGGTCGATTTCAACTCGCCTGCCGTGTCGTGCGATTGTCTCGCCCACACGTACGGCAACGCGGCCGATCATCCGGAACGGACACCGTGCTATCCGTCGGACATGTCGGATGCGGAGTGGGCGGCGGTGCGGCCGTTGCTGCCCACCCCGGCCTGGCTGGAGAGGAAGGGCGGGCGGCCCGAGGGTTACTGCCACCGCCAGATGTTGGACGCGATCCGCTACCTGGTGGCGGGCGGGATTGCCTGGCGGGCGATGCCGGTGGACTTCCCTCACTGGGCCAGGGTCTACGCCTTCTTTCGCCGGTGGCGTCAAAACGAGCTGGTCACGGAGTTCCATGACCGGCTGCGCGGGCACGTCCGGGTGCGGGAGGGCCGGGAGGCCGAGCCGAGTGCGGGAATCATCGACGCGCAGTCGGTAAAGGGCGCCGCGACGGTGCCGGCCGCCTCACGCGGCTTCGACGGCGGAAAGATCATTAATGGGCGGAAGCGCCACGTGGTCACAGATTGCCTCGGCCTGCTCCTGGTCGTCGCGGTGACCGCCGCGAACGTCGGAGACCGCGAGGCAGCCGTGGGGTTGCTGGCCCGGCTGCGGTTGCTGCACCGGGAGATCACCCTGGTCTGGGCCGACGGCGGCTACACCGGCCAACTGGTCGGACGGTGCCGCGACCAGCTCGCGCTCACCCTGGAGATCGTGAAGCGCACCGATGACATGGAGGGGTTCGTCGTGCTGCCCAGGCGGTGGGTGGTGGAGAGAACGCTGGGCTGGCTCATGCAACACCGCCGACTGGCCCGCGACTACGAAGCTCGCCCACACCGCTCCGAAGCCATGATCCACCTCGCGATGATCAGTCTCATGACCCGCAGGCTCACCGGCGAATCCACTCCAACATGGCGCGGCGCATAAACCACTCCCAACCCGGCAATCCGGGATGAAACAACGGGATGAAACGCCCTCTGAGAGCTCGAACCCGCGACATCTGAGATCGGGCCGACTGCGATGCCCCGCAGAAGGTCCGGCATCGGACTGCCCGGGAGGTCACGTTATCGGCTGCCTCTGGCACCGATCCTGCACACATGCGTGTTGATGAAGGGGCCGGCGGCCTACGGTCGGCAAGGATCCGCAGGTGCGCGGGGCCCTGCACTGTGCCCGGTCCGGGCACAGTGCAGGGCGTGTTGCACAGCTCGCTATGGGTTCCTCAGAGTTCGCGCCTCGGTCGGAAGGAGGCGCGGCTCGGCAGGTGCAGATCCGGATGTTGTGGGAACCGGCGACGCCGTCGGCACCTGTGGGTGACGTCCGCGACGCCTGGCGTGCTGTTAGCAGGGCAGGGTGGTGTGTCCGGCGGCGCCGGTGGCGCCCGTGATGCCGTCCGCGGTCAACGTGGCAGCGGTGCCGTTGCCACCGTCGTTGCCGGGACACACCGGGCTTGCGGCGCCGCCGGCGCCACCGGTCCCGCCCTTGTGGGTACCGCCGGCCGTGGACGCGCCGCCCTTGCCGCCCTTGCCGCCTCCGATGCCGGTGCCGGCGTTGCCTACACCGCCCACACCGCCTTTGCCGCCGGTGCCGCCCTGGTTGGCAGCGCCCCCCGCGCCACCTGTGCCGCCGTTGCCGTTGGCACCGCCGGCTCCGCCCGCTCCACCGGCGCCACCGGTGCTTCCGAGGCCGTCGCCGTTTCCGCCGCCGCCGCCGTTACCGCCGTTGCCGTTCGCACCGGCCGCTCCACCAGTGCCACCCAGACCGCCGAGACCACCGTTGCTCCCCACCCCGTTGGCGCCGTTAGCACCGGGGACGCCCTGGGCGCCCAGGCTGCTGTGGATCCGGGAACCGTTCGCGTCGGAGTGGGCCGACGCGGACGCCAGGGTGGGGGTGGCGAGGCCGGCCACGGCGATCGCACTGATCAGGAGGGTCCGGGCAAGAGCGTTGGTGCGCAAGATGCGCATGAGGTACGCCTTTCGGTTTGTGCGCTCGGAGATACTCCCCGACCGGCACACCCACAACGTAGGCGGCAATGGCCCCACCTGCGCAGCACTAGATGATCAAATGTCTTGAAATAGAGAGATTCAGTGATGTCTGGCTCTAATTGCCCGCACCGAGAGGGTCGCCGCTGGGCCGGTGGAGCACGCTCCGCTACCGGCAAGCGGTTGTCGGCTGGACTCTGGCCGCTGCTCTGCAGGGGAGGACTGCCGGGAGATGCCGACCGATGCGTCGTCGTGCGGCCGCATCTGCGACCTGGGAAGAGAAACGTGCCCAGCGCCGAGGCCGGTCGGTAGAACGTGTGTAGGTTGTTCGCTTTTTGAGTCCTCGTCATAAGGCCGAAACTCATTCGGCCTGCTTGAGAGTGCAGAGGGGGTGGGAGCGTGGTCGGCTCTGGTGGGGGCCGCCCGTGGCCTGCCGTAGGACAAGTAGCCATCGCCTGCCGCGTGGTGGTGGGCCCGCCCTACGAGGCTCTGATCCGGCTCTGGTTCTGCCCTGCGTGGGTGCGTCCCCTTATGTGTGAGGAGTTCATTGCATGAAGCTTCGTCGTTCAGTCGCTACGTCCCTGGCCGCTTCGTTCCTGGTGGTCAGCGGTGGGTTGTTGACCGCGCCGTCAGCCGCCGCCGCTCCCGTTCCCCCCGATGCCGCAGCCTGCGTGGGTCTGCTCCAGGACGCGGCCACCAAGGCCGCGGCCTTCGCGGCCGCCAACGTCACGGCGGCGGCCAGCATGGCCGCCGCCCTGGTCATCGCTGCCAACCCGGCCGCCGCCCAAGCCACGGCAGCGGAAGCCCTCAAGGCCCAGGAGACGGCAAACGCCGCAGCGGCGGAGGCCCTCAAGACCGCAGCCGCCGCAGCCGGCTGCGTAGTGCCAGCTCCTGTCCCGCCGCTCCCCACCCCCTGACGCTCCCCCCAGGAGCACCACGCCGCCCATCAGGCGACGCTCCGTAGGAGACCGGCCTTGCGCGTGCGCTCGGATGCGCTGCGAGGTGGCTCTCGACGCTCATACGTTCCCGCAGCCGGCAACGCATCGCCCCTCGCTGTGCCGCGGATGCCGGCCGGGGCACACCGCCGCCATGAGAGTCGGCTCGGTGAGCCGACTCTCATGGCGGGAAGCAGGGCGGTTTCGTCACGCCCCGGAGTGTGAGTGCACCAGGTGTCCTTGCGGCGCGATGTCGGGGGGCACCTGGGTGTGGCAGGTCACGGTGTGCCGTTGGCTCCGTTCGCGCAGGGGCTGCCGCCGCCGAAGGTCCCTCCGGTGCCGCCGGTGCCGCCGTGGAAGAGCAGGCCCCCGGTGGCGTTGCCGCCGGCGCCGCCGATACCGCAGGCGCCATCTGCGCTGGCACCGGACTTGGCGCCGCCGTTGCCTCCGTTGCCGCCGGAGTTGAGGAGGCCTCCGGAGCTCAGGCCCCCGGCCCCGCCGATGCCTGCGGCGCCGCCCGGGTAAGCGCCGCCGGTGCTGCCGTTGCTGCCGTTGCCGCCGTTTCCGGCCTTTCCGCCCTTGCCTCCGTTGCCGGAGCTGTTGATCCCGCAGGCGCCGCCGTTACCGCCCGCGCCGCCGCCTCCCCCATGCGCGTCCCGATCTTCCGACGCCAGCTATTGTCCGGCGTGCTCACCGCGGCCCTCGCCGCCACCGCTTTGGTGGTCACGGCCGGCGCCACCCCCGCGCCCGCGGCCACCTGCGACACGGCCACGAACGTCGCCCTCAACAAACCCGCGACCGCGTCCTCCGTCCAAGGCAACGGTTACCTCCCCGCCAAAGCCGTCGACGGCGACACCGGCACCCGCTGGTCAAGTCAGGCCGCTGACCCGCAGTGGCTGCAGGTGGATCTCGGTCCCGGCACAACGGTCTGCCAGGTGGCCATCAACTGGCAGACCTCGTACACCAAGGCGTTCCGGCTGGAGCTGTCCGACGACGGCTCCAGCTGGAGCACGATCTACTCCACCGCCACGAACACCGGCGGCGTGCAGACCATCGACGCCACCGGCACCGGCCGATACCTGCGCCTGTACGCGACCCAGCGCAACAACGGCTACGGCGACTCCGTCAAGGAACTCACCGTCCACAGTGCCAACGGTGGCGGGGGCACCTGCCAGACCCCTCCGCCGGTCGCGCAGGACCTCGGACCGAACGTCGTCGTGTTCGATCCGTCGATGTCCAGCACGACCATCCAGAGCAGGCTGGACGCGATCTTCGCTCAAACCGAGACCGCTCAGTTCGGCGGCTACCGGTATGCGGTGATGTTCAAGGCCGGCACTTACCACGGCATCAACGTCAACACCGGCTTCTACACCTCGGTGATGGGTCTGGGCCGCAACCCTGACGACGTCACCATCAACGGTGACGTCACCGTCGACGCGGGTTGGCTCAAGGGCAACGCCACCCAAAACTTCTGGCGTTCGATCGAGAATCTGGCGATCGTGCCCAGTCATACAGCCGACCGCTGGGCGGTGGCGCAGGGAGCACCGATGCGCCGGGTCCACATCCGGGGTGACCTCTACCTGGCACCCAGCGGATACGGCTGGGCCAGCGGCGGCTACATCGCCGACGGCAGGATTGACGGCACTGTCGGCTCGTACTCCCAACAGCAGTGGTACACCCGGGACAGCCAGATCGGCGGCTGGACGAACAGTGTGTGGAACATGACCTTCTCCGGCGTGCAGGGCGCTCCGGCCACCAGCTTCCCGAAGCCCGCGTACACGACCCTGGCGACGACCCCCGTCGTGCGGGACAAGCCCTATCTCTACCTCAACGGCGACACCTACAACGTCTTCGTGCCGAACCTGCGCACCAACGCCTCCGGCACGACCTGGTCGGGTGGTTCGACGCCGGGCACCCCG
The DNA here is from genome assembly GCF_010548325.1 of Streptomyces sp. SID13666. NCBI lineage: Bacteria > Bacillati > Actinomycetota > Actinomycetes > Kitasatosporales > Streptomycetaceae > Streptomyces > Streptomyces sp. SID13666. The sequence goes on from NZ_JAAGLX010000013.1 coordinate 142,015, forward strand.
GTACCACTGACCGAGTTCTACGTCGCCCGGGCGGCCGACTCCGCCGCCACCCTCAACAACGCCTTGGCCTGTGGGAAGAACCTGCTGTTCACCCCAGGCGCGTACCACCTGAGCCAGACGTTGAACGTGACCAGGCCCGACACCATCGTGCTCGGCATCGGCTATCCCACACTGATCCCGGACAACGGCGTCAGTGCCATGAACGTCGCCGACGTGGACGGCGTCAAGCTCGCCGGGTTGCTGTTCGACGCAGGCCCGGCCAACTCACCGAACCTGCTGCAGGTCGGGCCGGCCGGCGTGACCAACCGTCACACCACGAACCCCACCACCGTCCAGGACGTGTTCTTCCGCGTCGGCGGGGCGGGTCCGGGCAAGGTCACCACAGCGCTGGTCGTCAACAACGCCGACACGATCATCGACCATGTCTGGGCCTGGCGCGCCGACCACGGCTCGGGCGTCGGATGGGCGGTCAACCCTTCCGATACCGGCCTGATCGTCAACGGGTCCCACGTCTCCGCCTACGGCCTGTTCATCGAGCACTTCGAGAAATACGAGGTGGTCTGGAACGAGCAGGGCGGGCGCACGGTCTTCTTCCAGAACGAGATGCCCTACGACCCGCCGAGCCACGCCGCCTGGCGCAGTGACGGGCACGGGTACGCCGCCTACAAAGTGGCCGACACGGTCACCTCCCACGAGGCGTGGGGCCTGGGCTCCTACTGCTTGTTCACCGCCGATCCGAGCATCGTGGCCGACCGCGGCTTCGAAGCACCCGACAACCCGAACGTGCGGTTCCACGACATCTTCACCATCTCGCTCAGCAAGGGCTCCATCGCGCACGTCATCAACAACACCGGAGCGTCGACCGGCACCACGGGTCTGATGCAGGTTTGGGTGACAGGTTGACCTGCCCCACCTCTCAGGTTCCAGTTCTGCTGGCTAACTGACGGCCTTCACGAAAGGCTGCCGGACATGCCCCGCGCCTACCCCGCTGAGTTCCGCGCCCGCGCCGTCGCGTTGGTGCGGGCAGGAAAAGAACAGAAGCAGACGGCCGTTGACCTCGGCATCCATCCGGTCACGTTGGCGAAGTGGTTGCGCCAGGACGACATCGACAATGGCCGACGGCCTGGCAGGGTCTCGGAGGAGTCCGCAGAGCTGCGTGCAGCGCGGCGACGAATCCGCGAGCTGGAAACCGAGCTCGAGATCGTCAGTAAGGCCGCCAAGTTCCTCGGCGAGGACAAGCCGGCCCCAAAAGGCTGTACCCGGTGATCGACCGTCTCGTCGATGCCGGGGCACCAGTCGACCGATGCTGCCGGATCCTGGGGGTCGCCCGGCAGAACTACTACAAACACAAGCGCACCCCGACCACAGCGCGGCAGCTGCGACGGGAGTGGCTGACCGGGCTGATCCGGGAGGTCCACGTCGCCTCACGCGGCACTTACGGCTACCGCCGCGTCCACGCCGAGCTCACCCTGGGCATGGGCATCCAGGTGTGCTCGAGGACCGTGTCGGTGCTGATGACGCAGGCCGGGATCTACGGACTGCCCGGCCCGGTGCGGATCAAGCGCCTGCGGGGTGTCGTCACCGCCGATGACCTGGTCAACCGGAAGTTCCATCGGCTGCGTCCCAATGAGCTGTGGGTCACCGACATCACGCAACACCGCACCAGAGAAGGGTGGGTGTACTGCGCGGCGGTCCTGGACGCGTTCAGCCGCAGGATCGTGGGCTGGTCGATCGACTCCAGACAGGACTCCACCCTCGTGGTCAACGCGTTGGACATGGCCCTCCGCAACCGGCGCCCTGAACCAGGCGGGATAGTGCACGCCGATCACGGCACCCAGTTCACCTCCTGGGTCTTCGGGGAACGGATCCGCTCCGCCGGGCTCCTGCCATCGTTCGGCACGGTCGGAGACGGCCTGGACAACGCGATGATGGAGTCGTTCTGGTCCTCGATGCAGATCGAGCTGTTGAACCGCAAACGGTGGAAGACCCGGGTCGAGTTGGCGAACGCGATCTTCGAGTACATCGAGGTCTTCTACAACCGACAACGGCGCCACTCAGCACTGGGCTACCGCACCCCGATCGAGTACGAGCTACTCTCCGAACAAGACAGCATCCCCGCCGCCAGTTAGCCACCGCAGCTGGAACCCGAACCGTGGGGCAGGTCAAGCTGGAACCCGAACCGTGGGGCAGGTCAGGTCAGGTCAAGATGTCACCCGATCGTGCGGCAGACCCAAGCGATTGGCGTTCGGATGCCCCGGTGGGGGTCACGCCTCGTACGCAGGTGCTGGTGGTGGGGTGGGCATGAAAGGGGCCTTGACCTGGTCAAGGCCCGTCTCCTGGTCCAACCCCGACACTCGTACGATCGTGCGCCACGTCATCGACCATGCGGAGCTACAACGAGCCTCCCGCGCCAATCCCGGCGCCGAACCCGCCATCGTGGCTAGCGTACGGTGGCTGACTCCCCACCCCATTCTTCGTGTGTGACGTCATGCCTTCAGTGCAGCCACCTCAACAGCTCGCTGATGCAGGTTCCGCGCAGTCCGGTTGGCCAGGTGCGGCCTGATCCGATGGCGCATCGTGCGCAAGTGGCCGTCGCCTCGCGCTGAAGAGATCACGGCGTAGTCGTCGACGAGGGTCTCCCACGTCGCGCACGCGGGACTCACGGGCGGAGCAGTCCGGCTCTTTCGGCCTGGAGGGCGGCCTGGACCCGTCGCTCCACACCGAGTTTGCTGAGGAGGGACCGGACGTGGTCCTTCACAGTGCCAAGACTCAGGTGCAGCCGCCCTCCGATGGCCGCGTTCGACAGTCCGGCGGCCAGCAGCACGAGAACGTCGCGTTCGCGTGTGGTGAGCCGGCCGATGCCGGACGTTGCTGAGGTCCGGGTGATGTCTGCGAGGAACCGGGTGACGACGGCGTGGCTGACAGGGGACGACATCATCGTCCAGCCCTGTGCCAGGCTGCGAACCAGAGGGACGAGGCGTTCGGGCGCGGTGTCCTTGGGGATGTAGCCCGCTGCCCCGGAGGCCAGCGCCGTAGCCACGAATTCCTCGTTGCTGGACGCGGACAGTACGCAGACGGCCGGCGGGTTGGTCATGCGGCCGATTCCGGTGGACAGGGTGTCCGCGTCCGATGTGCAGCTGTCGAGCAGAACAACCCGGGGACGTTGTTCTTGAATGGTCTCGACGGCCTGGCCGACCGGGGAGCAGGCGACGACGTCGATATCGTCCGCCGCATCGAGAATGTGTTCCAGTCCGGCCCGGATCAGTGGTTCGTTATCGACGATCACTACTCGGATCATGGCGCTCCACGGTTGCCCCCACCGGTTCGAGTTCCCGCCTCCCAGCATAAGCCACGTCTCTGACCTGCGCATTCAAGGTGCCGTCGGGCACGTGAAACCATCCGACCGGATGGTTCGGTTCCAGCGCTTCGGCGGATGGGATCCATGGGGCAACCCGGAAATGATCATGACAGCCCAGTGGGTGCGGTCCCCTCATGTCATCCGACGTACGCCCCGCTGGAGAGTCAGGAAACGAACAACGTGAAGATGAAGATCCTTTCTGTGGCGTTGCTGGCGTCGATGGCGCTGGGTATCGCACCCGCGGCTCACGCGGTCGACGTCAATCAGGAGTACAACGTCTCGCACTGCTACTTCGACAAGTCGAAGTCCGGGGCGGAGAGGGCGAAGTACTGCAAGGCCCTGGAAGGTAAGCCGATGTCTGCGCTGACGAAGAACTGCCTGCTGAAGGCGGGCGTCGGCAGTGCGGCGGCATTGATCGTGGGTCGGGTCAACAAGAAGGCCGCTCGGGAGATAGTCAACAACACGGTGACGGCCGGTGCTGCGGCATGCCTGTCCTCCTTCATCAAGTAGACCGGAGCCGAACGCGATGCTGACCAAGATTCTTGTCTTCCTGCTGTGGTTGGCCGTCCTGGTGGTGGTCGACAGATTCCTGATCGACTCCCTCTGGTGGGACCTGGTGTTCACCGCTATCTGGGCGGGCCTGATGACGATCATCATGGGCAAGGTGGGACAACGGGAGTCGTAAACCCACGTCTGCAGCGCCGGGCCGGGCCCCTCGGGCTCGGCCCGGCGTCGGATTCCCGGCCACAGCGAGAACCATCGGGACAGACAGGCCCAGCTGGATACCACGCTTCGGAGGGCCAGCAGGCAGAGTTCACCGAAAATAGCGGTGGTTGCCCAAGGGGAGCGGGATAAGCCCAGCCTCCAGCCGTCGCCCAGCGGCGGAGGGCTTACGCCCTTCCCCGACCGCATGCGCTCGCTGACCGCACCCAGCAGCTCTGCCACGATGGGGTAAGTACAGCAGCGAAGTACAGCAACCGGCCCGACCAACAGTGACCGCGGACGACCCTTGTGCCACCTCTGACGTGCGTAGATGACCTCAGCGACCACCCTGCCCGTGATTCGTATCGGACGGTGAGGCGGCGGTAGCCGAAGAGCCAGGAGATCGACCGCTCGATCTTCCAGCGGTGCCGGCCGAGCCGCTCGCCGGACTCGATACCGGGGCGGGCGATCCGTGCGATGAGGTTCCGGCTGCGGAGCCAGCGGAGGTGCTCTGCGGAGTAGTACGCCTTCCACGGACCTTCACCGGCTTCCTCCGACGCGGTCCGCGCCGGGAGCGGATGGCGGGTATGCCCAGAATCAACGGCTTGAACGCCTGGCTGTCGTGCACGCTCGCGCCGGACACCGCGACGGCCAACGGCAGGCCCTGGGCCTCGGACAGCACATGGATTTTGCTGCCCTTCTTGCCGCGATCGACCGGATTCGGTCCGGTCAGCGAGCCCCCGAGGCTGCTATATCAAGTCAAGCTGCTTGAGGGAGGTCTTCAGTGGTGATCTGCTGTGCGGGCTGTTCTCCTCGTTCGAGGAGCTTGAAGAGCTGCCGACAGATCGCACGCTTGAGGCAGCGTTGTGCGTCTCTCGCGGTCTTTCCCTCGCTGATCCGCCGGGCGACGTAGGCACGGGTGGTCGGATCGAGGCGGATGCGGATCAGCGTGATCGTGTGGAGTGCCCGGTTGAGCTGCCGGTCTCCGCTGCGGTTGATCCTGTGCCGGTTGGTCAACCCTGATGAGGCGGGGATTGGCGCGACGCCCGCGAAGGCCGCAAACGCTGCCTCGGAGCGGAAGCGGCCGGTGTGTGACCAGCTGATCAGGATCTGGGCAGCGCTGATCGGTCCGACGCCCTGCAACGCCAGCAGTTCGGGGGCGACCGTACGAACGAGCGTGAGAAGCTCCGCTTCGAGCTCCTTCGCCTCAGAGCGCAGGGCTTCGATCCGCTGAGCGGCGCTTCGCAGGGCGCGAACGGTCATGCGGTGCTCGATGTCCTGGGTCGGCCGGTCCCGCAGCTTCGCTCAGTGCGCAATCTGGTCCCTGCTCTTCATGCCTCGGAGTTCGACGCGGAGCTCGTCGGGTGCCGAGATGATCAGAGCCTTGAGCAGGTTGATCGCAGCGGTGCAGGCCAGGACGGCTCGCCGCCCGCACGCTGGACGAGCTGCGGCAGATGGTCGGGGTCCTGCGCGCCTCCGGCGGCACCATCGACACCCGCGCCCCGCAACCCCGTCTCGCCGACCTGCCGCGCCTCATCGCCGACAGCGGCCTCACCGTCGAGGCGCACCTCGACATCGCCCTCACCGAGCCCTCGACGGCCTGGAACGACACCGTCCAGCGCGCCGCCTATCGGACGGTCCAAGAAGCTCTCACCAACGTCCGCAAACACGCGCCGGGAGCCGCCGTCACGGTGCGCCTGCACGACAACGACGACTACCTGCACATCGAGATCCGCAACACACCTCCCGACCCCGGCACACCGTCGCCGGATCTGCCCACCGGCGGACATGGCCTCACCGGACTGCACGAACGAGCCGCCCAGGCCGGCGGCACTCTCCACACGGGCCCCACCCCAGCAGGTGGTTACCTGCTCCGCGCCGCCTTCCCGGCGACCCGAGGGCGGCAGAGCGCGGCTGAACGCGAGGCGCTCGGCCCGCGTGGCGAACTTACCGGGTCCCCAGTAACAACGCGCCGCTGCGCGACTCCAGATTGACCTGGACGGCGAGAGCACTCACACCATCAAGAACGGCGAAATCCACCGACCGGTCAACTGGTTACGCCGGGCCAGGGAACTTGAGCAAGATCCTGTTACGAGCTCCAAAGGCGCCACCGGCCCATCGCGCTTCCCCAGCGACGGCTCGATGACCCTGTCCCCCGAACCGCAGACCTTGCCAGCGAAGCCCATTCGCACACGGTCAGCGACTCCCGGGATTCGAGATGTCCGCGAATTTGTGCATAGGGCCATGGGACTGACGACCGGACCGGATGGCCCGTAGTGATCGGGGACCACAGGTCGTCATCGACCATCCACCGCGCACTCGCACACCGCCGACGGACGAATCGTCCTACCGGACGCCGCCCGCCACCCCACACCCGCGGGATCTGTTACGAGCTCCAAGTGGTGCGAGGTGGCAAGCGAAGCCGGGTGTCACTGTGCGGCGTTGCCCTCTTCGCTGGCCTCAGTGACCTGGATCCAGCCCTGCGGCGACCTCGTGGTGTTGGCGATCCCCCGGTAGACCCGCCGCTTCCAGATGGTGCTGCCTTCGCCGTATCCGGGCAGGGCCTCGCGGGCCTCCTCCTCGCTGTCAAAGATGAATTCGCGCCCCTTCGGGTTCCGAATCTTCCATTCGTCCATGGGCATTCCCGCAAGACCGGGGCCGATCGACATGGCTACTCCCTTTGCAGTTTCTTGGTCTCAGGTTCTGGGTCGGTGTTGATGTCGTAGTGGGGTGAGGGCGGTGCCCGTCCGCGTCTGAGGGCCCTCAATTGGTGCCGGGCCGGCTACTTGTCGGCCGGGAGAGCGATGGGGCGCCGGGGGCTTGCGGACTCTCCCAGTCGGCCAGTACTCGTTGAAGCGCGGCCATGTCAGCGGCGAGAGTTGAGCCCGCGCCGTGGTCGAGGGCGGCCTGCAGGGCCGTGCGGATACGGTCGTAGCGTCCCGACGCGAGGGCGAGGAGTCCGTGGAGTTCGTGGAGTCGGCCGATCTGCCGGACGGTGGAGCGGGGGTTGTGCCGGGTGGCCTCCTCCACGTCGTCGGCAAGCCTGGAGAGCATGGCCAAGGCTCTGCTCATGGCGACGACGGTGCGGAAGTAGGCCGCTTCCGCCTCTCGTTGTGCCCTGTCCAAGAGGGGAGCGTAGGTCGCGATTTCGTCGGCACCTCCGAAGCGGAGCGCGAGTTCGCAGAGGAGTGCCCAGGTGTCCTGGCGACGGTCGGCGATGTAGTCGGGTGAGCCTTGCGGACAGAGGGTGAGCGATGCCTCCAGCCGTTCGAACAACTCCCGGGAGCGGGCAGGGTCAGTGGGGGCGTTCATCTCGGCCCGGATCTGGTAGAAGATCCACTTCGGGTTCTCCGGTTCCTGCCCACGGCACAGGTCCAGGAGCCGGGCGTGCCGATCGAGTTTGCTTTTGGCCTCGACCACCGCCGGCCGGTAGCCGAAGTGGTGGAAAAGACTGGTGAGGTGGACCGATTGGGGAGCGTTGCCTTGCCGGTCGTACGCGCGCTCGTGGATGCGGCCGCGGTAGCGCAGGGCGGTCTGTGCTCGCAGTACGCGTGGGAGGTCGGTATAGAGGCCTCCGACGTCGTCGGTGTCCAGGATCCGCGGGCATACGGCGAGATCGATGCCGGGGAGGAGGTGGTCCAGCAGTGCCAGGCCGCGTCGGATGGTCCCCGCGCTGGCGGCGGACAAGACCTCGTCGGCGTCGACCATCAGGATCCAGCCCTCCCTGACATGGTCGAATGCCAGGTTCCGCTGGTGGGCGAAGTCGTCGCGCCACGTGGCGTGGACCACGCGGGTGGGCACGGGTTGCTTCGTGACGATCTCCAGGGTCCCATCCGTGGAGCCCGAGTCGATGACGAGGACCTCATCGACGTCCCGTGCCAGAGCCCGGATGCAGTCGCCGACCCGTTCCTGCTCGTCGCAGGTGAGGACAACGGCGGTGATGCGTGGTCGGGACAGTGCCGGCGGCTGAGCCCCTGGGCTGGACATGTCTGCCGGGACCGTCAGCCCAGCGAGCTGTGGTGACAGGGCCCCGATCAGTCTCAGGTCCTCCGTCCACGTGGTGGGGGCGCCAGGGTCCCGGTGGGCGCGGGCCAGCAGTTCGTCGATGATCACGTCAGGTCCTCTCCGCCGGGATCGGATCGGGTGCCGGTGAGGGGCTGAGCTCCAGGATGCGGTCGAAGGCGAGGTCGGCCGCACCGGTGTGGGAGACGACCACCTTGGACGCGGGAAGGGCGGCGAGGTTCGCCCAGATCCGGCCGACCGTGTCGCGGTCTATCCCGCTGAACGCCTCGTCGAAGAGGTAGACGTCGGGATCGCGCAGGATGGCGCGGGCCAGGGCCAGGCGCTGGATCTGACCGCGTGACAACCCACTGCCGTCCTCACGCACCAACCAGTCCAGGCCGCCGGGAAGTTCCGCGAGGATAGTGTCGAAGCACGCCAGCCGGCACGCCCGCCTGATCTCGTCCTCGTCCTTGGCCTGCCCGAACGTGAGGTTCTCGCGGATGTCGGCGGCGAGTAGGAGTGCTGACTCGCCCACGTACAGGACGCGGTCCCTCACCGTCGCGTCGCTCAGCTCGCTCAGCGCGGTTCCGCCGATCCGTATGCTCCCGCCGTGGTTGGCGAAGAAGCCGGAGACGGCCTTCAGCGCGGTGCTCTTCCCACGGCCGTTGGGGCCGGCCAGGAGCAGGCTCGTGCCTTGACCGATCGTCAGGCTGACTTCCTTCACTGCGGGGTGCTCGGCTTCGGGATAGGTGACTGCCAGTCCGCTCACCTCGATGTCCGTGCTCGGGCAGACAGGCCGGCCTCCGTGCGGCGGCTCGCTCAACCTGGGGTCCTCGGCTTGGTTCATCACGTCGCGGTAGCGGCCGACCGCGGCGGACAGGTGCTGGAAGGTGATCTGCAGGGCGGCGATGGAGTCCACGGATGCCAAAAAGTATCCGGCCAGGGCGACGGAGGAGAAGATCTGGCCGACGCTGAGAGTTCCGGCGGCGCCTTGGTGGAGGCAGATCCAGACGACAAGGATGGTGGTGAGCCCAAGGTTGGCACTCTTCAGCACCGTATTGGTGTTGCCGAGCCGCCCCAGACGGCTCTCCGCTGCGATCCTGCGGTCAAGACGCTGGAGAACCCTGGTCGCCGCGAAGTCCCGCGCTGCGAAGGAGACGACCTGCTCGTAACCGCGCAGGACGTTGAAGAACTCCGCCTTGAGCGTCGCGTCGCGCTGCAGTGCCTCCTCCGCCGCCGTCCTGACCGAAGGGAACAGCAGACAGGAGGTGACGACGTTCACGGCAGCGGACACGCAGACCACAGCGAGCGCCATCGGATTGCTACCGGTCAGAAACGCGCCGACGCTCACGATGACACCCACATCGATGGCGGACCCTACGGTCGTGGACGCTACCAGCGTCTGGATCTCCTGGACGTCGTTGATCCGGCTCACCAGGTCGCCGACGCGCCGGCCGTTGTGGAAGAAGAGCGGCAGGCGCAGCAGCTTGCGGACGTAGTCCTCGGAGAGCCGGCGTTGCAGCGACTGCCCCAATGCGACGCTCATCCTTCCGCGCAGGTAGTTCACACCCGCGGCGGCCAGGATCGCGCCGGCGAAGGCAACCGCCATCACATCGACCGAACGGGTGGAGTGCTCACGCAACACCCGGTCGGCCGCGACCTGCAGGAAGATGCCGGTCAGCACTGCGACCAGGGCGACCACGGCGGTCAGGGCCAGGATGGTGATGAGGGTCGGCCAGTGGGCTTTGACCAACGGCCACAGCACGCGCTGCGAGCGCAGTTCGCCGATCCGCCCGCGCATCGACAGTCCGGCGGTGGCCGGGCCGGTAACGAGGGCGTGTCCTGAGAACACCTCCGCCAGGTCGGACGCGTCGATGACGGTCGGCCTGGAGAACAAGGGATCGCTCACGGTGAACCGGCCGCCCCGCACGGCGTGAACGACGATGAAGTGCGGCTGGCTGTCCACGTGCACCCGGACGATCGTCGGACCTGCCACGCCGACGGCCTGTTCGAGCTGGTCGATGTCCAGCAGCAGAAGTTCGCATTCGACACCGTAGTCGGTGAGAACGCGCCGGAGGCGGGCCAAGGTGGAGCCCCGGTGGCCGAGCCCGACCGAATCGCGGAGAACGATGGTTTCGATCAGCAGGCCATGGCGCCGCAGGACGGTCCGGGCGCAAGCCGGTCCGCAGTCGCTATCACCGCTCTGCTGCGTGTGGTACCGCCGGAAGTTCACTGCATGTCTTTCTGACGAGGCACCGTCCTCGGCCTGCGCCTTGAACAGTCCGCAGACCGAGGACGGGAATGCATTGCTGGGGTTACTTGCAGCTGCTGTTGTACAACTTCAGGTAATCAGTCGGGGTGCCGCCGCAGGAGACTACCGCCGAGGTAAAGCTGAGCGTGTAGATGTAGGCGCACTGGGCCTTGCTCAATTTCTTGCCTTCGCCTGCCACCTCGGCGGCCTCGGCGACGTCCAGCTGCGGAAAGCCCATGGATCGCAGACTTGCGAGACTCATATATAAATTCCTTTTTCCTCATGTGGGCACGTTGACGCCCTGAATTACTTTGTTACGCCACGTGAATCTGTCGCTGGAACCCGCACCAGCCGCGATGTGCCCCCGTTGGCAATCACGTTCCACATCTTCCCGCAGCGGCGAACTGCGGCTTTCTGAAATCCGCTCACGAAAATTCCTGAGTGGATCCCGCGTTCTTCATCCTGGCAGGGCGCAACTGCCTTGAGTACCCCGCAGTTCGGACGATAGAACCCCGTCGATCGGGGGGGTGTCTCGCCTGAAGGTGCCGTCTGTTTTCGTTTCATGCGGGCCGGCAGCGTCATGCATCGCCGCGATTGACTGGGGTCAGTTGATCGGATGCGTCTGTCCGGTCAGTGATCGCTGATGCGATGTGGGCCCGGATTGAACCACTGATGTCGGCCGATCAGGTCCAGGGACGACGGTGGGCCGACCACCGGAGGTCGACCCGATCGTGAGCACGAGACGTGACACGTCGTCGTGCGGAGCGGCGCGCACCTCACCGCGGATCCTCTCCGCACGGCAGCACCGGTGACCGCCGCTGTTCCCAGGCACTTTCCCTTGACGGCCACCCTGCCGCGCCTCCGGCTCCCGCTCCGGCTCCGGCTCCCGCACCGGCTCCCGCACCGGCTCCCGAACCGGCTCCCGCTCCGGCCGCGAACGACAGGGGGACGTGCGGTGCGCCTTGCCGTTGCCGGGGTTGCTTCCCATAATCACGCGGCCGGTCGCGCCGTCGGTGCGCGCCGCGTATCGAGGAGGCTCCATGCGCAAGAGAACACTCGGTCCACTGCTCGTCCTCGCCCTGCTCGTGCCCACCGTCTCGGCCTCGGGCCAGACCCTGTCACCCACGCCGGGGCCGGTGATCACCGCGCGGGCGGGCGGGCAAGCGGACGAGCGGCACCCTGCCGACGGGCGCAAGGTGATCCTGGACGCCGACATGGGTGAGCTGAACGATGACGCGGTCACCATGTTCATGATCGCCAAGCATCGGTCTGCAGGAACGCCGGTTTGGCTAACCGGCGATCGTCGGCTATGTTGCGGCGCCGCGTCAGCGCATCCGATCGCTTCCCGGGCTGGCCTCGATCACAAACAAACTGGTACAACTCACGGCCGAAGTCCCGTCGTACGTAACGATGACCAGCAGACTGTCGTCACTCAGGCGGTCAACTCCGGGGCATGGATCACGTGCCGAAATACAGCTTCGAGGTACCCCGCAAGCCCGCGAGGACCACCCGGCGCGATGCCAGCCGCAGTGCAGTACGGCCTCACTGAAGGAATCGGCTGCACAGGCGTAAGAAACGCCGCGGGGGGAATGAAACGGGCGGAGCGAATAACGGCATCCGGTAGACGACCCTCCTAGGCGACGGACCACGCTGACGAGACAGCCTCATGCGGCATAGAGCTGCGAATCAGGCACAGCCCCGACCAATCCGGAGCAGTTGCATCGTCTGACCTGGTATTTTCGGGACGCTTTACATTGACATGATCCCGGCGGCGGTATCCACTCTTTCGGTGATCTTTCTCGTCTGCCGTGAGCGAATTCCTGCGCCTGCGTCAACCGGTCCTGAATTGCGCCGCCACGCCGCTGCACATCCGTGCCGACTGAGACCAGTCGCAGCGACTGCGACCTTTCCACCACCTTCGGCACCGGCCCGGCCCACAGCCCGAACCGGGAACCGGTCTGACGCTCAACTCGCGCAAGATCACCGGCAGATCGGCTACTGAAGTTGAATGTGTGTTGTCGGTCAGCCACGTGTGATCAGGGGGCGTCCTGGTTCCAGCTGCGACTCAGCCCCTGGCTACGTTGTATACGTCGAATCCAACCTCTGGGTCCGCACTACCGCTGACGCGTCAGCATCCTCGGTCGTAGATCGCCCGCAGCCACGGTTCCTCGACGGCAGGCATCCGCGCGAGCGTGTACCGGAACCCTTCCGTGGACGGCCGGAACGGGTACCACCGGTGTGGCGGCAGCGGATCGTCCCGCTCCACACCCGCCGGCAGTCCTCCGACCACCGGCAGCCGGGTCCGGTGGGGTGGGAAGGCAAGTTCGGCCCAGAGCGCGGCGTCCATGGGTACCGGCACCCTCCCGGTGCGCGGCTGCCATATGTCTCCGGTCTGTGGATGGACCGGCACCAGCACCAGGTCGGCGGCCGGCTCGCCGAACTCCGGTCCCGCCAGGTCCAGTCGCTGCGCGCCGTCCCCGGCGGGCAGCAGCGCGTCAAGTGCACGGCCGAGGAGCTCAGCGACCGGCCCGGGCGCCACCTCGACCGGCTCGCCCCGGGCGGCCACCACCACCTGGGCGAGAGCCACGCCCGCTGGGATGTCCCGGAACTCGCTCAGCCGGTGCCACAGCGCGCCGGTGGCCAGCAGCTCCGACCACTCCATGACGGGCCGCTCCGGCGGCCCGGGCAGCCGCACCACCGCCTGCGGGATGAGCCGGACGACCTGCCAGCACCCGCAGTCGTCCATCCTCGTTCCGACCGGCAGATCGCAGCCCAGGCACGCAAGGTTCGGCCCGTCCCGCCCGTCGATCCCCATGCAGTAGCCCCCGGCCCGCTCGAGGATCAGCCCAGTGCCACGCATGTCGCCGGGCGCGAGGAGGATGGTTTCCGACGGTCCATTGGACAGCGCGCCGAACGGCGCGAAGCGCCCCCGCTCCCTTGCCTCGCACGCCCCGACCTCGTCCCACTGCCGCCATGGCGGCCCGTACGGTGCGGGGTCGACGGCGTAGGACCCGGACTCCAGCAGTGGCGGGTGCAGCCTCTCCCAGTGGGCGTCGGCCAGGTGAATCGGCAACGCCACCTCCGACACCGCCGCCGTCAGGACCGCACCGCAGCCCGCACACCCGAACACCGCCAAGCCGTCCCCTCCCGCCGTCGAAGCCCCTGTATCCCACCAAGGAGGCGGACCGGGGAGCAAGGGGTTTTCAGACGACGCTAAACGCCCGACTAATGGGCAAAGCACGCCTCGACGTCCCGGCCGCAGCTTCAGAAGGTCGGAAGCCGCGCCGCTAAATGTGGTTCGCACCGTCGGTCAGCTGTCCAGGGCCAGGCCGGAGCCGGCGAGGCAGCCGTTGATGACCTCTGGTCGGTACTGCAGCATCTTGAGCTTGCGCTTGACGGCCCGGGTGATCTGGCCGAGGTCGGCTACGGCGAGGTTGCCGCTGTCGCGCTTGACCAGTGACCAGACGCCCTCCTGCGGGTTCAAGTCCGGTGAGTAACTGGGAAGCTGGAAGACGGTGAGCCAGTCCGCGTGGTCGGCAATGAACTCGCGCATCGGTTCGACCAGGTGCATGCGCAGGTTGTCCCATACCAGCACGATCGGGCCGCCGAGCTGGATGTGCGCCCTGACCAGCAGGTCGCGAAGATCACGCCACCCAATCCCCTTCGGCTCGCCCTTGCGGCCCCGGTACTCGCGGACCGAGTAGAACATTCGGGACCGCTTCCCCGGCTTGTAGCAGGTCAGCCCGGCCATGGACACCCGGCCCGAGCCCCGGCCGCGGACCCGGACCACCGGGGTTGCGCCCTTACGCCCCCAGCTCCTCGCGCGCGGCGGTGTCATCGACTGTCCGGCTTCGTCCTCGAAGACGATCCAGCCGTCACACGCCGCCGCGGTGCTCTTACCCGCGGCCAGGTCTCCTTCTTCCAGACCTCGACCGCCGCGTCGTCGCGTTCGATCGCACGCCGGGCGGGCTGCTGCCAGGACCAGCCGTGCCGCTTCAGCAGCAGCCACGTGCCCTCCACGGTGTAGCTCACGTGAAACAGCCGGCCGATCAGCGTCTTGATCCGTGCCAGTGTCCACCGCTGGTCGACCCAGCCGTGGGCCAGCGGTCCGCGCTCCAGCTCCCGTTCCAGCCGGGCGATCTGCGCGTCGCTGAGCCTCGGCCGCCCGGGCGACCCCTTCGACAGGACCCCCGCTTCACCACGCTCGCGCCACTGGCGGCGCCACCGCTCCACCGATCGCTCACCGACCCGCAACGCGGCAGCGATCTCCCTGTTCTTCTGCCCGTCTTCGAAGCGCTTCACGGCCTGCAGCCGCACCCGCTCCCGCGCGGCCCTCCCGGCGTCGGTCAACCCGCCGCCCTGTGCGTACCTCACGCTCCAGGGCTACCGGAGCGGACCGGCCGCCGTCAGGCGAACGGCGCCGACATCACCCAATCAAGTTCAGTAGCGCGAAGTCGTGGCGCAACCCGTGTTGGCGCTGTTCTACCGGGGCGCTGAGCAGTTCGTCCGCAAGCCGGGCGGCAAGCGAACTATTTATCCTGCTCGACCGTCAAGGTGGGCCGCGAACGCGGGGTCCGGGCACGGGACGGCATGAGGCGCACCGTGCAGCGCGAGGGGGGGTTTACGTCGCGTACTGCACGGTGCGCCTGGTTCGGCGTGACCGGGGATCACGCCGACGGCCGACGCCACCGGGGGGAGGGGCGTCGGAGTCGGGAGCCGTTCGGCAGCCGGGCGGGGCAGCCCCGAGTGCCTCACATCTAACGAAGCGGACCGGGACCCAGAATCGTTACTGCTCGGCAGGGGTCTCAGGAGGCTGGGGCTTCGCAGCGGTCCGGGCCGGTGAACTGTCGGCGGCTCCGGCCTCACAGTGGACTGGTCTGGACACGGTCGCGGCCGACTCGCGAGAGGATCTGATGCCATGAGGCTTCTGGTGTTGGGTGGCACGTGGTTCCTGGGGAAGTGCGTGGTGGAGCAGGCTCTCGCCCGCGGCTGGGCGGTGACGACGTTCAATCGGGGGCGCTCCGGCGTGGATGTGCCGGGGGTCACGGCAGTGCGCGGTGACAGGGCGTTTCCCGAGGATCTCTCCAGGCTTGCCAGGCAAGGCGACTGGGATGCCGTGATCGACACTTCCAGTTCAGATCTCCCTCCACAGGATGTGCTCGTCGCGACCCGCGCTCTCGCTGGGCGAGCCGCGCGCTGGGTCCATCTGTCCACAGTGTCGGTTTACGCCGGGTGGCCACATCGTCCGCTCAGGGAAGACTCCGCGCTCCTGGACTGCCCGGCTGACGCGGATGAAACTTTCGGGTACACCGGTGCGGACGGCTCGCCCACCAAGTACGGATTTCAGAAGGCCGGCGGCGAGCGCGCCGTGGTGGAGACCTTCGGGGACCAGGCGGTGCTGCTGCGGCCCGGAGTGATTCTCGGGCCGGGGGAGTATGTCGGCCGATTGCCCTGGTGGTTGAACCGTGCCCGGTGTGGTGGTCGCGTTCTCGCCCCAGCACCGCCAGAGCGCCACATGCAGCCCGTGGATGTCCGTGATGTGGCACGGTTCGCATTGGATCAGGCGGCAGCGTCAAGCGGCGGCGCCTACAACGTCACTCACCCCGAGGGCATCACCTTCGAAGGCTTCCTGCAAGCTTGCATGGCGGTTACCGAGAGCCACGGGACGCTGGTTTGGGCGCAGCCGGAACTTCTTGTTCAGTACGAAGTGAAGCAGTGGACTGAACTGCCGCTGTGGCGTACCCACGCCGGGGTGTGGGCAGTGGATTCCTCTCGTGCCGTTGCGAGCGGTCTGCGCTGTCGGCCGGTCAGCGAGACGGTCGCGGAGACCTGGAGCTGGATCCAGGCCGCAGGACGTCCCGTCAACCATCCGAGATGGGCGGAACACGGGATCGACCCGGACAAAGAAGGAACAATTCTGACGAAGCTTCGCTGAGACAGATCACCCTTCCAACGCAGCGATCGGGAGTGCACCAACGCCGAGTTGAAGCTGTGTCGACTGCCGCGCGAAATCCTCCATCCGCTCGCCCAATTCGGCCGCCAGTGGAGCCGTACGGAACCGGTCTCCTGTCAGTCCAAGCCGGACTCGCGCGGTGCGGACGAGTAGACCGGTCACGCGTTGGTCCCTCGGAACTGCCCAGACTGCCTCAAGGGCTGCTGCCGCACCGTCGAGGTCGCCGCGCAGGAGACGCGCCGATGCCAGGTCGGCTGAGGCTCCCCCGACGATTGGAGCCGAGCGGTGTCGTGTGGGCTTGCTGGCTGCCAGTTCCAGAGCCCTTTGGGCCGCTGTCTCAGCCTGTGCGCCGTCGCCGAGCAGCAGGCAGGTGGAGCCATTGGACATCGCCAGGCGTTCCAGGCTGAAGCCGAATTCGCCGCCGATGTCGTCGTGCAGGAGGTCGGTGGCGCCGTGGCCATCTTCAACCGAGGCGTCCAGAGCCCGCTGCGTGGCGGCGGCATCGCGGAGGTGGCCGTACGCGCGGGCTTCGATGGCGGAGAGACGGCGGTGGGCGACTGCGCCAAGTCCATGGAAACTCTGGGCCCGGCGGGCGAGCCGGGCCGCTTGAGCGGGTTGACCGGAGAAGTAGGCGATATAGGCGAGGGCGCCGCCGGCGAACGCGCGCAGTGGATCGAACCGGGCGGTTTCCCCGTATAAAGCGGCCGAACGCGCAAGCCGCGTAGCGCCGTCGAGGAACCCCAGGTCAAAGGCGGCGGCGGACAGGAGGGCGCATGCCTGGCCAGCCACAAGCAGCAACTCCTGTTGCTGAGCGGGTACCTGAGTCCGGTCGCGCAGGTATTCGGCCGCTTCGCGCAGCTCCCGCGCCTTCCGGAAGACCTCGAATGCCGAGTGGCTGTTGTACTGGCCGGCGAGCTTGGCCACGTCCTCGCGTAGTTGGTCGAGGGTGGTATCGGAGATGGAGGCTGCTGCCGCGGCTCCGGCCTCGTTCTGTACGTCACGTGCGGTCATGTCGATCTCGTCTTCCAGGTGGAACGCGGGTGCAAGTCCTTCTGTGGAGGGGGGTAGCGCAAACAGGGCGGAGGCGTCGACTCCGAACAGGGCTTCCAGGACACGGCAAGTGTCCGGGCCTGGTAGTCCTGCGATTTTGCCAGCTGTCCAGCGCCGGAATTGTGACTCGCTGATCGTCGGATTCCTGGCGGATCCCTTGGTCAAGATCCGATCCGCCGTGCTGCGGAACCTGGTGGCGAAATCTGTGTATCGCCACTGCTTTTGATCCACCAAGACCTTCAACAGGGTCCTCGGTGCGTCACCCACATCGGCCTCCAGCTGTTCGATCGTCGAGCACCATCGACCTGCTTGCGCGACTTCCCTCGCATGAAGGGGATACCGCCGAGCGGAAGCGTGGCAAGACCGATTCCACACAAGCCACTTCGACGCTACCCGCGTGCCACCTTTGCCACTCGAATGGCACCCAGATGACACCCGCGGCGACATGGCGATGCGCCCCGCAGGGGCTGCATGCTGATCGCCACCGAAGAGCCGCTTCGTGCGGACCGGGCGATGTGGAAGGTGGAACTGATGATCGAGGCAACGACACGGCCGGGCGTCTCGGTCCTGGGCACCGGCGCCTGGAGCGCGGCCTCATCTATCTGCCGGGGAGACATCGCCATGGGCGAGGCGACTCCGTGGGGGGCGCTGGTCTCATTCCCACGCGAGGAACGTTGGGTTGGTCATGTGCGGCGGTTGGGGGCCGCGCATCTGAGGCTCTGGGACTTGCGGTTCCTGCAGAGCAGGGTGGAGCTGTTGATCTCCGAGATTGTCACCAACACGATTGAGCACGGCGAGGGCGGTGAAATCGTCTTCGCGCTTTGGTATTTCGAGGACGTGCACGAGATCCGGATGGACGTCAGCGACGGTAGCCCTTGCCGTGCGGTGGTTTTGGAGCCGGATGACGATTGTGAATCCGGGCGAGGCATGTTGCTCGTGGAGGCTCTGGCCGATCGCTGGGGGATCAGCACGGATGGTCTGCACATGCTGTGCACCATCGCGGTTGAGGGCGGCGACCAGTGACCACGCCCCTGATCGACGACCAGGCCCCGCGGCACCCTGGAGCTTCCCTCGCCACGAAGCGGAGCCCGGGTTCCAGAGGCGGAACAACACCTGGACGTCGAAGAGCTCAAGCGACTGCTGGCGGGGATGTACAAGTGGCAGGCCGCCGACGCAAGCTCCGGCCAGTCCGCCGGCGCGTCCGATGCCGAAGCGCCCGGCTCCGGAAGCACCGGCATCGTGCATGTGAAGGACCTGGCCAGCGCAGCACGGCCACCGGACCTGCTCCTGCTGGACGGAAATGTGGAGCTGGAGTGTGTACTCGTCCCCCGCGCCACTCCCCTGGACGCCGAAGAGGTTCGCCTGCTGATCCTGCTTCTGCGCGGTCATAGCACGAAACTGGCCGCCACCTTGGGCCAATGGGGCGGCACCCCTCTGGCGCTGGAGGTGGTGGTGATCCAGGCCGCCGACCGCCTGCAGGAGATGGACCAGGCCGGCGCCTCGATCACACCGGAGCGCTATGTGCACGCCCTGGCACAAGAGACGACACGGCTCCTGGGCTGCCTCCCTACCACTCATGCGGTCGCCACAGCCGATTTACCGGGCGGGCAATGACATGTCCCGTCACCGGAACACTCCGATCCGCCGGTTCATCGAGCGCCGCGCCGCCGCCCTCAAACGGAACCGAACCGCAGTGACGATCACGCTTCTGCTGCCCGCACCAGCGCTCTGGCTTCTGGTCGGCCTACCCCGCCCCTTCTCGTAAGGCCCGTGAACTGCCGCGCCTCCCTGGCAGTGTCCCCTGACCTGCCCGGGGGCGCGGCTCCACTCCTGCCGTACCGAACACCGCAGGGACCCGCAGCGCATCGACCGCGAGCCACCGAGGAGTACGAACCACCATGGGTCAGACACATAAGAGCCGGCGTTCCTCCGCTCCACACCTGGACCAAGTAGGAGCACGCCCAGTGTCCAGCCTCCTCGCGAAGCGCTTCGACAGGCCCCCGGCAGCCGGGGGCCTCGTGATCGGTGCCTACCTGGAAAGCCTGCGCCAGGCCAAGAACCTCGGCCTGGCGCAGGCCGCCAGCAGAATCGGGATGACCGGAAACCGACTGAACCGCATCGAGACCGGTCTGCCCCCGCTCCGCGACGACGAACTGAAGGACCTGCTGGATCTGTACCGGACCGTCTGTCCACCGCCGGAACGGGACGGTACACGGCGGCTGCTGGAGACTGCTGACGCGTGCAGTTGGGACGGATGCCAAGATGCGGGGCCTGGGTGGGTGGCCCGGCTCCGCGCATGCGAACAGGCCGCCGGCAGCCTCCGTATATGCACCCATGCGGTGCCGGGCATCTTCCAGACCTCTGGTTACGCGCTGGCGTATCAAAGGGCCCTCCCGCAGCGCCCGCTCCGCGCCTCCCGCATCGCAGCAACCCAGCGCGCCTTGCCTGTCGGCCACGGCAAGCACATCACCGTCTACCTCGATCAGCGCGTCCTCACGCTGGCATACGGCGGGCCAGCCACGATGGCGCAACAGCTCGCCCACCTGCTGAACGTCGCCCAACGAGGCGATGCAGAGATCTTGATCGTGCCCTACGAGGCTGCGGTTCTCGGACCTTCCGCGCCCCTGTCGATGCTGGAACTCCACGGACAGGCGCTCCTCATCGAGGAGTTCTTCGCCGCGGTGTACTCCACGGGTGACGACGCAGCTCGGTGCTGTCGCCAGTACCTGGAACCCGCTGCTGACGGGGCCCACACCGCCGCCCGCAGTCTGGACCTGCTCGACGCCGCCCAGCGCGCCTTCCAGCGGGAGAGCACCCGATGAATCCCCTCGCCGTCATATTTGCTCGCCCGCCCCGAGGGGCGCGCGGCGGGCACGTCTCACGCGGCCATCTCGGCTCGGATGCGGTCCAAAGCCTGCTCTGCTTCGCCCCGTATGTCCGGCAGCCGAGGCCCTGCTGTTCGGATGACGCGCTGGAGCTGATGCGGCAGACGTTGGCGGGCCGCCTCTTGGGTGGCGGTGCCCAGCGATTGGGCTGCTCCGCTGTGGTCGCCGGCCAGCAGCCGCACATGGCCCACTGTCACCGCCTCGATCACCCGCCACTGCGGGGCCGCGGTCGTGGCCGGCAATGGGCTGGCCTCTACCAGGCGTATGGCGATATCGGCTCGGCCGGTAGCGAGGAGGCCGCGCAGACGGATCTCGTACAGCGCGGCTGGGTTGAACAACGAGGTGTGCTCGGCTTGCTGCAGGAGCGTATCGGTCTCGCGCATCACGGAGTCGAACAAGGCAGTGTCACCCAACTCGCCTGCGGCGCGGGCGAGCAGCGGCAGCACGGCCGCGCGGGCAGCCCTGTCGGGTGCCAGGGCCGCGGCGTGGCGGAGCCGTTCGACGGCCGCTCCGGTCAGGCTGGCCTTGCGCAGCTCATTGCCGTGCATACGCAAGGCGTAGGACGCGAATGCGGCCTCGTCGAAGTACCGGGCAATGTGCAAGCCTTTGGCGGTCCAGCGCGCTGCGGTGTGCAGCCGCTCCTCGGGCAGGACGTTCCCAAGTGCCACACCGAGGCCGACGCGTGCTCGCGCGAGCAGATGCAAGACCTCCCGCTCGGAGTTTCCGTCCTCGACGCGAGCGTCCAGCCTGGCCACCAGGGGCCACAGTTCGGCGACTGCTGCGGAGGCATGGCCGGACTGGCGGGCGATCTCGGCGAGCCGGACGGTGGATTCGCCGAACTGCAGCATCGCCCGATGGTCGGTGGCGGCCGGGTCGGTGACACCCAGGACATGCGGTGGGAGCTGCAGGCATTCGGCGATGCGGCGTCG
This sequence comes from Streptomyces sp. SID13666, assembly GCF_010548325.1. Lineage (NCBI taxonomy): Bacteria > Bacillati > Actinomycetota > Actinomycetes > Kitasatosporales > Streptomycetaceae > Streptomyces > Streptomyces sp. SID13666. The sequence goes on from NZ_JAAGLX010000013.1 coordinate 163,145, forward strand.
CGATTCCACATCGTCCAGGCGCCGCTTGCCCAGCTCGAAGAGCGAGATGTACGTCTTGTCGTATCCGAGCAACTCGCCGAGCTGCGTCTGGTTGAGTCCGTGCACGGATCGGTAGAAGCGCAGGATGGCGCCAAGGTTGCGGCTGGCGAGGGCCGCTTCGGCTTGCGGCGTGGCCCATCTCCACAGGGAGTGTTCAGGGGCCGGTCTGAGCAGGCCAGTTCGTTTCCCGTCCTCGCCGGCCACGGCCTACGGCTCCATGTGATCGCCCGACACGGGGGCGAACTGTGCGTACCAGGTCGCGATGGACTGCTTGTATCCGTCGGGCATCGTCAGGCCGGGCACCTCGGATACCGCGAACAGGCCCACCTGTTTATGTTCGGGGCTCATGATCGGTTCTCTTTCGGGCGTCAGGACGACGCAGCCGTACGTCACGATCAACACACGCCGGGCTGGAATGGGCTCGTACACCCAGGTGTCCAGCAGGCGGTCGGCTTTGACCTCCCAGCCGGTCTCTTCCTGGATCTCCCGTACCAATGCCGCTTCGCAGCTCGGGTCCGGGATTTGGCCCGTCGCTGCGTTTCCGATCTCCAGTCGCCCGCCCGGCAGCTCCCACTCCCGCCGCTCGTTCTTGAGCAGCAACACACGCCCGTGTGTATCGATGGCGACGCCCTTGACCGAGACCGGCCAGAGCGGAGGCGAGTACGGCATCCCGCTCCTCGAAGTACAGGGGGCAGCTCAGGTATCCGGAACGTAGCACGCGCCCGCCAACTGGTCGCCCAGCCCGATGGTTTGGCGTGGTCGACAATCTGTCGCTTTACCGGGCCGCCTTCGTCGCCGAACAGTGGATACACCGCCTCGTCCCGAAGGAGTCCCACGATGCGCCGAACCCCGATGCAGCCGTTCGCGCGCCATTTCGTCGACGTCTCGTCTCCCACCGCGCAGGACGAGATCGTTCAGCAGCTCGCAGAGGACGGACTCGTTACGGTGGCCGGCCTGTCCTCACGCACCGCGGTGTTGGCTTTCGCTTCGGGGATCATGACGATGGTCCCTCACCGTGACAGCGAATCCGACGGCCTGACCACCATCCGCAACGCCGGGCGGTCAGCCTCGCGGCCCGGGTTCGCCGGATTCGGATCGGGTGAACTGGCTCCGCACACCGAACGCTCCGGGATCCCGCTACCGCCCCGCCTGATGCTCCTGGTCTGCGCGCGACCCGCCGAGGCGGGAGGGGAGAGCCTTCTCGCCGACGGCCGACGGGTACACGGCGAACTGCTCCATCGCCAGCACGACGCCGTGCGGGCCCTGTCTCAGCCGCGGACCGCGTACTTCGGTGCGGGCGACGGACACGCGGCCGAGGTGTTCACCGTGCACGACGATGCCACCGTGTCTGTACGTCTGCGGTTCGACGGACTGGCACGGTTCAGTCCCCTCGTACAACCGTATCTGCCCCACCTGCGCTCCGCCGTCACCCGCGAGCAGCTTCGTCTACCCCTGCTCGCGGGGCAGGGATACCTCCTCGACAACCGGCGGTGGTTTCACGCCCGCAACGGCTTCACCGGCAACCGGGTCTGCTGGCGCGCATTGGGCGAAGCCCGCTGTAGCCTCCCGCGCGGCTTCGCACCCGAGCCCGTTTGGAAACAGCAACCGGACAGCTACTCCCCCGGGCGGCTCGCTGTCTTCATCCTCCGCAACGAATTTCCCACGCCATCCGGACAGGCGTAGCACCCCAGATCGCCGGCCCCGCCCGCAGGAGAACCCCGGCTCCCCCGCTGATGGATCCCCGGGCGGGGCCGGTGCGCCCGGCCTGGTCTGCCGAGCGGCTCCGACTTCCAGGCAACCAAGCCGCCAGGGTCACCTGACATCAAGCCCCGGAACCCAACCGGCTCCGGTATCCCGTACCACCAGCTACTACCCCAGGAGGCACGCATGACCACCATTGACATCGAGAAGGCGCTGGTTCCCGCGCAACAGCCGGCCCTCGACGACCTCGACCCGTTCGGGCTCGACATCTCCTTCATCGAAGGCACGCCAGCAACCGAGACGGTCCTGATGTGCAGCACGGGCGACACCTGCGGCAGCTCCTGCCCCAGCGCCTGCACCACCTCGTAAGCCGGGGCAGCCCGGCAGTGCGGGCCGGACGGGTGACTCGCCCGGCCCGCACCCGCGCCTTTCAAGAACGGAGTGTGGTGATGACGCGTGTACGACACAGCCTCTACCAGGGCATCGGGCGAGGGATGCTCCGCGCTGCGGTGCACCTCTCTGAGCCAGCCATGCCGCCCTGGCCGGGGCGAGCCGCCTCGCTCGAAGACTGGCGAACGTGGCTGCGACCTGTGTGGGCCGACGAGACCTTCCGGCAGACGGTGACTGCCGCCAGCCCGGACCTGGCCAGACAGGTGCAGGCGATCCTCGACGGCCGGTCCCCGAAGCTGCGCCGCGTACGCCGGGCTGCACTGGCACTGGCCCGCTACGCGATCCGGTACGCGCGCCGCTCCACTCCCTACGGCCTCTTTGCCGGCGTCGGGCCGATCGAGTTCGGGGACACGGCAACGGTCCGCTTCGGTGATCGGCACACGGCCGTTACCCGCCTCGACCCGGTGGCGCTCGATGAGGCGGTTACGGCATGGGAGGCGGATGGCACGCGGATGGCCGACGTCGACGTGCGTGTCAATACCCTCGCCCAGCAGCGCGACGAGCACATTTACGTGCCGTCCGAGGGCAATGCCGAGTTCCGCCTTCAGGCACGCAGTCCTGTGCTCAGGTTCGTACTCGACGCAGCACGCGCCCCCATCCGCTACTCCCTGCTGTCGGACAAGCTCGCCGCTGAGTTCCCGGAAACGTCCGAACACGCCCGCACCCAGCTCCTCGGAGAGCTGCTGCGGGTACGGCTGTTGCGGTCGTCGCTGCGCGCCCCCGCGACCGTCGTCGACCCCACCGACGCCTTACCGCCGGCGCTGCTCGCGCAGGCACGCGGCGGTGTACTGGCTACCGATTTGCGGCTGGACGCGGCGGTGCAGCTGCCGCTGGCGGTGCTGACCGAGGCGGAGACGGCCGCGACCGTCCTGGCCCGGCTCGCCATGCACCCGAACGGCACACCGTCCTGGCGCAGATGGGTTGAGACATTCATCGAACGCTACGGCGAGAACACTGCGGTGCCGGTGGAGGTGGCGACCGACCCCGAGCGAGGCGTGGGTTTCCCCGGTGGCTTTGTGAAGGTGGTCGAGCCTGCCCGTCCGATGTCCCGGCGCGATCGGGTCTTGCTGGAGCTGGCCGGGACTGCGGCCGTCGAAGGTGCACGCTCGGTGGCCCTGACCGGCGCGATGGTCGAGGAGCTGGAGGAGGCTGCGGAAACGCCCCGGCTCGTCGCGCCGCACCTCGAACTGGCCGCCCAACTCCATGCCTGCTCGCCCCAGGCCCTGGAGCAGGGCAGATTCCGGCTCCGGGTGATCACCGTCTCCCGTTCGGCCGGTTCGATGACGGGTCGGTTCTGGCATCTCCTCCCCAATACCGGCGCCGCGTGCCGGGATCTGGCCACGGTCGAGCCCGGTGCCGAGTTGGCCCAGCTCTCCTTCCACGCCGGGCGCATCCCGGCCGACCTGCTCACCCGTGCTCCGCGCGTGCTGCCCCGGATCGTCAGCGTCGGCGAGTTCCGCCACCCCGGCGACGGCGTGCTGTTCCCTTCAGACCTCGCTGTCAGCGTCCGCGACGGCCAACCCCGACTGGTCGAAATCGCCACCGGCACGCGCCTGGAACTCCTCGCGCCGACCGCGATCAACTTCCTGTGGAACAACTACACGCCGCCGATGGCCCGTTTCCTGGGCGAGATCAGCCGGGCCACCGCACCGCAGGTGACCTGGTTCGACTGGGGCGCAGCCTGGGCGCTTCCCTTTACCCCGGCGCTCACCTACCGGCGCACCATCCTCGCGAGTGCGCGGTGGAAAGTTCGGGCCAGGGATCTGCCTCGCCGGAACGCGACCTCGGAGGAGTGGGCCGAGCAACTGCACGCCTGGCGAGGCCGGTTCCGGGTGCCCGACCGCGTGCTGCTGGCCGAGGACGATCAACAGCTCCCCCTCGATCTCCGCCAGGACATGCACCTCGATCTGCTGCGCGCCCACCTGGACGCCAGCCCCATCGGCATCGCCACCCTGCACGAGGCTCCTCCGCCCGACGCCGAAGACTGGATCGGCGGCAGGGCCCACAGCCTCGTCCTTGCCCTGGCGGCACGCTCATGACGACTACGACGCTCCCGCCGCGTAAGCAGGACCTGTCCGAAGGTGCTCTCGGGATGGCGCTGCTGCACATCGAGCGCGGTGATCCGGCCGCTGCGCGGCGCCACCTCGCGCAGGCTGTCGCGCACGGAGTGAGCGCCGGCGGCAATGCGAGCTTGTTCCACGGCGCTCCCGCGCTGGAGTTCGTCCTCGCCCGCGCCGGACAAGCCAGCGCCAACGTCCGCGCCGTCGTCGACGGCGTGGTGGATGCCCGGCTGGCCGCAGCACAGCGGCGCCAGACCTCGGGGGCCCTGCCCCACCTCGCGGAATGGGACCACATCCGGGGCCTGGCCGGCCTGGGTGCACTGCTCCTGACGCGCGGAGCGCCTTCCGCCCTGCTGACCAACGTGTTGGCCTACTTGGTCTCTCTGTCACGGCCTGTCCGTGTCGAGGGCCGGGAGCTGCCGGGGTGGTGGTCTGCGGTCGGACCCGACGGTGAGGAAATGGCCGGCGGGTACGGCAACAACGGCATGGCGCACGGCATCGCCGGCCCTCTCGCGGTGCTCTCCCTTGCCGCACGGCAAGACTTCTTGGTGCCGGGGCAGCACGAGGCGATCGAGGTGTTCGCGCGCTGGCTGGACAGGTACGGCGGCAACTACTGGACCGCCCAGAACCATCTGGATGCCACTAATCCACCCTTGCCGGAGCTGGCACGCCAGTCCTGGTGCTACGGACGGCCGGGCATCGCCCGCGCCCAGCAGCTCGCCGCGCTCGCCCTGGGCGACGCGGCTCGACGCCAGACGGCCGAAGACACCGTCATACGCACGCTCACTGATCCCTGCCAGCTCGCCCGGATCACCGACGCCACGCTGTGCCACGGCTGGGCCGGCCTGATAACCCTCGCTCGCGCCGTCGCGGCCGACAGCCCGACCCCCGAGCGCTTCAACCCTGCGATCGCCGAACTGCACCAGCGCCTGGCCATCGACCTAGCCCGGCTACGCAAGCCCGGGTTCATGGAGGGCCGCAGCGGGGCGCAGCTCGCCCTCGACGCAAAGAACGCCACGAACTGGACCAGCGCGCTGCTGGTCACCTGACTACATACCGACTCCACCGGCAAGGAGCGCCCACGCGCATGAGCTTTGACGACGAACACCTGCCGATCACCCACGGCACGATCTGGTGGCACGCCAGCGTGGTCTTTCCCGGCGGCGCGGTGAGTCCCGAGGCCGCCCAGACCCTGTCGGCCGCGCTGCACGACCAGCGCTTCCACTTCCTGCGCAAGGACTCAGGGCTGCGCCTGCGCACCGAGCGTCCCTGCGCCGCCCTGCTGGACCGCCTCGTCGCCGAGCGGCAGGCCACCGGATGGGTCGGCGGCATCTACGAGCCGGAGACCGAAGCCTTCGGCGGCCCCGAGGGCATGGACGTGGCACACGACGTGTTCTGCGCCGACAGCCGCAGCGCCCTGCCCGAGACCGACAGCAAAGGCACCCGCGAGCGCTGCGTGATGCTGCTGTCCGCGATGATCCACCAAGCCGGCCTGGACCCGTTCGAGGCCGGAGACGTCTGGTCTCAATTCTCCGCCCTGCGTCCCCCCGTTACCCCGCCCGCCGGGCCGGCACGCGACCGCTCCGTGTCGGCCATGCGGCGCCTGATGAACGCAGACGCCGCCCGGCGGCCGAACGCCGAACCCGGCTGGGCCGAGCGCGTCGCTGCCTTCGAGGACGCCGGCCGTCGCCTGCGCCGGCTCGTCGCCGATGGACGACTGATACGCGGCCTGCGTGCTGTCCTCGCCCATCACGCGATCTTCGCGTTCAACCGCGCCGGGGTGTCTGCCGCCGAGCAAGCCGCCACAGCGTGGCTGGGCCGCCACGTCGCCTTTTCCACCGGGAATGACGACGTGTCTACCCGCCGGTCCGATTCCGCCGACCCTAGCCTCCCTCGAATGGAGACCACTGTGACAACCGCTACCGACCCCGCCGAACTGCGTGAATCCCTGGCGGACCGCCTCGTTGAGAGCGGTCACCTGCGCACGGGCGCCGTGATCGACGCCTTCCGTACCACCGACCGCCATGAGTTCCTGCCGGGCGTCGACCTGGAGTCGGCGTACAAGGAGGACGCGGTGCCGATCAAGCACGACGAGCACGGCGAGATGATCTCCTGCATCTCCGCCCCGTCCATCGTCGCCACCCAGCTCGAACAGCTGGGCGTCAAGCCCGGCCATAAGGTCCTGGAGGCCGGGGCCGCCACCGGCTACAACGCGAACCTGCTGGGGAAACTCGTCGGCCCTACCGGGCAGGTGTGGACCCTGGACGTCGACCAGGACCTCGTCGACGGTGCGAGCAAGAACCTCGCCCAGGCCGGTGCCACCAACGTCATCGCCGTGCTGGCCGACGGCGCCGCCGGCCTTCCCGAGCACGCCCCCTACGACCGCATCCAGTTCACCGTCGGCGCGGGCGACGTCCCCATGAAGTTGCTCGACCAGCTTGCGACTGGCGGACGCCTGGTCCTGCCCCTGCGCATCCGCGGCAGCATCAGCCGCAGCTTCGCCTTCGAACGCGACGGCGAGACCTGGAAGACCGTCTCCTGCGAGATGGCCACCTTCATTCCCCTGCGCAAGGGCGTCTGCAACGACCGCTACACCCTCGTGCCCATGACGGGCGAGGGCAACGTCCGCCTGGAAACCTTCAGCGAGCAGGACGTGGACCGCGACGCGCTCCGCACCGTCCTGGACCAACCACAGACCAAGATCTACACGGGCGTGAAGTTCCGCCAAGGATCGGCGTGGGAGTGGCTATACCTCTACCTGGCCTGTGTGCTCCCCAACGGCCTGTCGCGCCTGCCCGGTTCGCGTCCCGGGTTCACCCCGCACTTCGGCTGGGGCTCGATGGCCGCTCTCGACGGCGACTCCCTGGCTTACCTGACCATCCGAGCGGCCGAGGACGAGGAGGGTCGGTTCTGGGAGATCGGCGTCATCGGCCACGGCTCCCGCGGCGACGCGCTCGCCGAACGGGTCGTGAGCGAGATCCGCGACTGGAACGCGGGCGGCGGCAACAACGCGCCGGAGCCCCGATTCCGCATGGCCACCGGCGTCGCCCGCGACACTCTCACCGCTGCCGATCCGCGTTTCGTCATCGACAAGGCGTACAGCCGCCTCGTCGTCGACTGGCCGCGCCAGGGCTGAACATGATCCCCGCAATAGCCAGGCGCATTCCACTGGTCCGACGCTCGAAAGCGCCGGCGCTCCCGCTGGACGAGCGCATCACTCACCTCACCGGGCTGACCGTCGCGCCCGCAGGCGCCAGCCACCACGACCTGGTGGCTCGCGCCTGCGGGGTCCTCAACTACGCCGCGCTGATCGCGTCCGACGTCGGGATGCCCGACCTGGCAGCCGACCTGTGCTGGCGACAGCACCGGATCTTCGCCAGTGCCGGGCGCCTGGCGGGCGACATCGCCGTCATGTCGTTGATGCCGCTGGTCAATATCTCCCGGCTGCTGACCCGCGACGGCGACGGCGCAGCCGCCTACGACGTTCTCACCCGCCTCTACCGTGCCGCCCAGAAACGTGAAGCAGCCGTGATCCACGGCCGCACCGTCGACCTGGCGGCCCTGGTCCGTACTGACGCGGACCATCGGAAGGTCTGCGAGGAGCTATGGATCACGGTGCTCGTCGACGGCGCCCGCGCCCTGGCACGGATCGGCCGCTGGACCGAGGCCGCCGACGCCATGACCAAGCACCGCGGCATCGCCAACCGCCTCCTCGACGGCCGTCAGATCAAGATCATGTCCCTGATGGAACGCGGCCTCGGACAGGAAGCCCTGGATCTGATCGACTCCACCGTCCCCACCGAACCGTGGGAGAACACCGTCGCAGCCCTCCTGCGCGCCCATTGCCAGCCCACATCCTCGCCACTGCAACAGCAGGATCTGGACGTCGTCCTGCAGCAGGCAACCGCACTTGTCTCCGAGCCCGATCCGTCGACCGCGCTGTTTCAGACCAGAGTCGGTCTGAGCGCGTTGGAGTTGGACCCCGCCAGCATCATCCCGGCAGCCACCCTCCTGAGGTCCGCCGTCGCCGACGCGGCCAGACGAGACGCCTATGCCGCACGCGAGGTCCTGGATAGTCACGCCACACGGACCCGCCTGTCTAGTGAGCACAAGCAAAGCCTCAACGCAGTGATCACATCGTCTGGACTCGCCGCAGGCACGCTTCCCCGCGCCCACCTCCAGTCGCTCACCGACGCCGCCACCCTTGCCGAAGCAACGCTAAGCGATCTCCTCGCGCCTGGCCGCAGCACCAACCGAGAGGTGGGCACCGCCGGACAAGCCGCCCAGGCGACACCCTCACGCTGACCTGTCTCCGCAATCCCCCATAAGAAGTACCCAGACCCACAGGAGTGATCGAACGCAACATCACAGCGCAGCATCCTCAGTCGCATCAAGGGCGACCCCGCTATTCGAAATTCGGTTCTAGATTTCGCCCCTGCACACCCGTGACGGCGACAGGAACGGCCCAGTTACCCGATCACCTGTCCGCATCGCGCCCGAGGAGCACCCCATGCATCGCTTGCATCGCCTGCATCGTCCTGCGCTCGTTCATCCTGTGTTCGAAGATGCCGCTCCTTGCTCGTACACCTCCGCTCGCCCCGTTGGCTTCTGCACCGGATGCCTCACCGGCGGGTCCCGACCGGATACGAGGTACCTGGCATGACGGAGCCTGCAAGCCTTCCCGCGTCACTGGCCGCGTGGGTGGAATCGGTGGTGGGGCCGATCCAGGCCGTACGCGACACCGCCCACGCACGGACGAACTCACAGGTGTGGGAGGTGACCAGCCGAGCCGGCCGCCACTTCGTGAAGGTGGCCCCCAGCCCGGTCTTCTACACCCGCGAGACTCGCGCCTATCGTGAGGCCGTCCCACACCTCGGCTACGCCAACGCCCCTGCCCTGAAGGACAGCTCGCCCGAGCTGCTCGCCCTAATCCTCACCGCCGTGGACGGCGAACCCCTCAAGAGCGAGGCGTCACCCGCTCAGCGCCTCGCCGCACACGAGCAGGCCGGCCGACTCCTGCGCGGCTTCCACGAGGCGCTGCCGAACCATGCGGCCCAGGCCGAGGCCGCGCACGCCATCGAGGCCACGGTCACCGGGCTGGAGAAGCACCTTGCTGCCGCCAGCGACCACCTGTCCGGAACCGAAGCAGACATGCTCCGTCGCCTCGTCAGCACCCTCCCGGACCTCAGTCCGCTGCCGGCTGGACTTCTCCACGGGGACTTCTGGGAACGCAACATGCTCTGGAACGGCCGGTGCTGCGCGCTGATCGACTACGAACGCAGCACCCCGGGGCCGCTCGTCGCCGACTTCGTCAAACTCGCCACCGCCGTATGGCCCGAACACCCCGAACTGAGCACGGCGCTGTTCGCCGGATACGGGCGCCCGCTCTCCGCCCTTGAGGAACAGGCACTGGTGGCGTTCGCAGCGGCCGACGCGGCCAGCGCCCTCGCTTACGGCCTCCGCCACGGCGACACTCATGTGACCGCCCGCGGTCGGCTCACCGTCGAGCGCCTGGCGCAGGAGGGGCGACGATGAGCGACGAGCACCACCGGCTGATCGCGGACGTCGCCCAGGTCCTGCTGCGCGGGAACGGATCCGCCCTGTGCGTACGCAGGAAGCCCGATGCGGCGCTCGCGCCAGGCCAACTCACCGTCGTCGGGGGCCACCTGATGGCCGACGAACCGCTGGACCACGCGGCACGGCGAGAGGCGGAAGAAGAAACCGGAGTCCATATCAGCGACGTCCACCAGGAGTTTTGCGGGCTCGTCCACCATCGCGCTCCCGGGGGGATCGACAGGATCACCGCCGTGTTCCTGGCCCAGTCCTGGACCGGTGAGCCGCACAACGCCGAGCCGGACAAGCATGAAGGGCTCTTCTGGGTGTCGCTGGAGAAACCCCCGCCGGACTGTCATCACTACACGACGGCCATCTTCCAGATGCTCACCGAAGGCCCCTCGTACAGGGCGCTGGGCTGGCCCGCACCGGGAGGAGGCGCCTGATGAAGAGATTCTTCGGACGCGTACGAATGGCTGAACCCCGGGTCTCGGAGGCGGAGCAGGAGCTGTTCGGCGGCCCGCTGCGCTACGACATGGGCTGGTCAGAACACGAGAACGCACGCCTCGACTTGACCTTGCTGTCCGCGCTTCGCTCCATGCCGAAGCTGATCGGAGCGACGCTGCGGATGGCGTGGCACGCGAACCGACGCGCTCTGCTCACCGTCACGGCCAGCGAGATTGGACAGGGCATCGCAGCCGCTATCGGCCTGCTCGCCGTCAACAACGTCATGCACGCACTGCTTGGCGCGGGCACCTCGGTGGAACGGCTGCACGCGCTGGTGCCCGGCCTGCTCGCCGCCGCCGGTGCAGCCGTGATCAACTCGGCGCTGGCGGGATGGTCGACCTCACAGGCAGGCCGACTGGAGCCGCTGGTCGAGCGAATCGCCACCACGCAGTACCTGGCCGCCGCGGCGTCGGTGGAGCTGGAGGCCATCGAGGACCCGGTATTCCGGCGGCTGATCGACATCGCCCAGTACGGGGCCGCATCCGCCCGCCGCATGATCGGTGCCTGTGTCGCCGCATTGAACGGGACCATCTCCCTGATCTCCACGGCAGGCGTACTCACCGCCTTGGACCCCGGCCTGTTGCCGATGCTGCTCCTCATCGCGGCACCGCGCGGCTGGGGCGCGATGCGCGTGGCACAGGAACGCTACGTGTCGGTGATGAACTGGATCGAGCACGTGCGTGCCAGCCGCCTCATCGGCAACCTGCTCACCGAACGAAGTGCCGCCCAGGAAGTGCGGATCCACGCGGTCGGCGGCTTCCTCCTGAGCCGCTACGAGCGCATGGCCGAGAGCGCCGAAGCCGAGCAAGAACGGCTGGCGACAAGCAAGGCCGTCACCGAGTGGGTAGCTGCCGCAATGTCCGGTCTGGCCATGGCGGCGACCTACGGGATCATGTTCTGGCTGATCACGAGCGGGCATATGAGCCTTGCCGTCGCCGGCACCGCGGTCATCGCTGTCCGCTCCGGTTCGGCGAGCCTGGGCGTCTTGGTGATGAATGTGAACCAACTGCACGAGGAGTCTCTGTACGTTCGCGACCACTCCCGCTTCCTGGAGGAGGCCAGACGGCGGACCGTCCCCAGCGGGGGCGATCCCGTTCCCCCACACGTCAAGCAGGTCGACCTCGACCGGGTCACCTATCGCTATCCGGACCGCGAGACGCCCGCCTTGGACGCGGTGTCACTCACGCTGCCCATGGGCTCGGTCACCGCCGTCGTGGGCGAGAACGGCTCCGGTAAGAGCACTCTGATGAAGGTGTTGTCGGGGCTGTTGCTGCCGCAGGGCGGGACCGTGCGGTGGGGTTCTGCCGATGTGGCTTCACTGGACCGTGCCCAGGTCTTCGACCGCGTCTCGCTGCTCACGCAGGACTTCCAGCGCTGGCCGGTGACAGCTGGACTGAACATCCGGATCGGGCGTCCGTCCCATGACGCCGGCCCCGCAGACCTGCAGCCCTCCGTCGACTACGCGGGAGCGGGACCGGTCATCGCGAAGCTCCCTGACGGCCTGCGCAGCCTGCTGGCCCGAATGTTCCGCGGAGCCATCGAACTGTCCGGCGGGGAGTGGCAGAAGGTCGGCCTGGCCCGCACCCATTGGCGCAGCTCCACCTCCGAGGCGGACAGCGTTCTCATCGTGGACGAGCCCACCTCCGCATTGGACCCGCAAGCCGAGATCGCCGCGTTCGACCGCATCCGCCAGCTCGCGGCCCCGAACCGTGCCGTTGTCCTGGTCACCCACCGCATGTCCGGCGTCCGCCACGCCGACCGCATCTACGTCCTGCATCAAGGGCGCCTCGCCGAGCAAGGCACCCACGACCAACTCGTGGCCGCCCGGGGCCGCTATGCCGCGATGTTCGACGCCCAAGCCGCCCAGTACGCCCCCACACCCGCCATCCCACGCCCGAGCGCCCCCACCGTCGTGGACCCCGCATGACCGCCCGACCCGAAAGGCCCGCCGTGACCGCCCCGCCTTTCACGAACGAGGAGCGATGTATGGGAATCACCCAAACCGACTGGTCCGAGCACTACACCGGCGGACAAGGCTTCCGGCGACTCGGGGACGAGGAGAAGAGCCTGCTCATCGAGCACGCCCCGGCGCCTGAGGGCGCCCGCGCGCTCGACGTCGGCTGCGGAACCGGCGAGATGGCCGTCCACCTCGCCTCGCTCGGGTACACCGTTGACGCCGTGGACTTCGCCGAGGGCGCACTGGAGCGGGCCCGCGCGGAGCACGCCGGAGCGGCGGGGGTGCGCTGGCTGTGCCTGGACGTCGAGCATGACGACCTGGCCGACCTCGTCGAGGACGGCTACGACCTGGTCGTGCTGCGGTTGTCCATCGCCTTCCTCCGCGATCGTGCCCGTGTTCTGCGCCGTCTGGGCGCGCGGCTGCGCGAGGGCGGGGTGCTCTTCATCATCTCGCCGGTCGCGGAGCACACCGCACAGGAGCGGCGCCACATCGCGCTGGACGAGAGCGAACTCGCGGCGCTCACCGACGGGTTTGAGCATGTCGAGCGGTTCGCCGCGGAGGGCCTGGCGGTGCTGGTCCTGCGCGGGCCGGCCGGATCGTTCAGCGCGGAGGAGAACCTGCGGCCCGAGCCGCAGGCCGTTTTCGGTGCCGCGGTGGTGGTCACCGACGCGTTCGGCCGGGTCCTGCTGGGTCGCTCGACACGGGGCATGTGGGAGCTGCCCGGAGGCCGCATCGAAACGGGCGAAGCCGCACCGGTTGCCGCTGTGCGGGAGTTGGCGGAGGAGACCGGGCTGACGGCGCGCGTGCAGGACGCTTTTGTCATCACCGTGCTCCACGACGACCACCTCGATGTGCGCCGCGTCACCGCCGTGGTCCGCGTCACCAGCTGGGGCGGTGCACTGTCGCTGCCCGAGCCGCACCGCTTCGTGCGCTGGGAGTGGCACGACCTGAACGCCCTGGACACCCTCGGGAAGATCTTCGCGCCCAGCGCCCAGGCGCTCACCGCGGTGTGGCCCGGGCTGCTGCCGGGGCTGTCGCCTGTCCACTCTTACCCGTGCGCCACCGTGGTACCACCGGTGCCCGGTGAGCCGGCCGAAGCAGTCCGGTATCGCCAGCAGATGACGGAGATGGTCGTCGCTGGCGGCTGGGCCCCCTCCCATCCGGTCCGGAATGCGCTGCAGACCGTGCCTCGCCACCGCTTCGTCCCGGAAGTTAGCCTCGCGACCGCCTACGACGGCGGCGACCGTGCTGTCATCACCCGGCGCGACGAGGCTGGAACCGCGATCAGTTCGGTGTCCGCGGCCTGGCTGCAGGCCGACATGATCGAGCAACTCCGGCTGGAGCCGGGGATGACTGTGCTGGAAGTCGGATCGGGCGGCTACAACGGCGAGCTCCTAGCGCACGTCCTGGGACCGCGCGGGCGCGTGGTGACCGTGGACGTCGACCCCTACGTCGTGCACCGCACCCAGCGCCTGTGCACCGAAGCCGGCAGCAGCCGAGTCACCGCCGTCCTCGGCGACGGCGGACTTGGCGCGCCCGGTCACGTCCCTGCTGGCGGGTTCGACGGGGTGATGATCACCCACAACGCGGCTGACATCGCGCCGGCCTGGCGCGAGCAACTCCGTGAGGGCGCACGGCTGGTCGTGCCGCTGGAGATGGGCGGATACACCCGCTCTCTCACCCTGGTGCGGCGTGGCGACGTGCTGCACTGCGAGCACTGGACATACTGCGGGTTCGTGCGGGATCGCGGTGCCGCCGCCCGCACCGCTCCTGCCGTCCGTCTGGCCGACGGCGAGGTCACGGTGAGGTGGGAAGACGGTGAGCCCGGTGACACCGCCGGGCTCGAACAGGCGCTGCGCGGGGCGCGGTACGAGATCACCACCGGCCTCGTGGTCCGGGGTACCTTCAATTTCGAGACCTTGCAGGTCTACGCTGCGACCACGCTGCCGGGGTTCTGTCGGCTGGCCGCCGCGGAAGGGTCCACGCTGGTGGCGCAACAAGATGCGACGGCGATGCTGTCGGACGGCTCCCTCGCCTACCTGACCTACCGCAAGGTCAAGGACGCCCCGGATCCGGCCGACCGCCTCACCGAGTTCTTCATCCACGCCTACGGCCCAGCCGCCGCCGAGCTGGCGGAGCGCTTTGCCGACTGCGTGCGCACCTGGAACCAAAAGGTGCGCGAGCACGGCTACCCGCAGATGACCGTCCACCCGGCCGGCACCCCTGACGAGCAGCTGCCGGCTGGCGACGTACTGGACAAGCCCTCCGCGAGGCTCGTCTTCCAGTGGCCCGGCCGCGTTCCCGACGGCACGCAGGACCTGCTCGCGGCGGGCGGACGGCGTACCTGACTCCGCCGAGTCGATCCCTGCGGAATCCGAGCCACCAGAGGCCGGCGGGCCGCCGACCTCGTTCTCACTGTGCGCCCACCCTTCGTTCGCCGCGTACCTGACCGGGGAGGCGGCGAGTCTCCGGGGGCCGTCCGGCCGTTCGCCTCGGCCGGCGCCGGAGTCCTGACCGGCGCTAGCTCGGTGCCCACAGCGATGTGGAACTGCACCGCCATCCTGTGCCTGCCGCCCCGCCTGCTGCTGGTGACCCAGGTCGGCCGTCTGACGGCCATGCCTCTGGCTGCCGTCTCCCTCGTCCAAGAGGCAGCGTGACGCCACGCGTGGACGCAGTACCCGATGTCCTGGCCCAGGTGGTCCGCTCACCAGAGCCGGCCGCCCCCTGTCATCTGAACCGTCTCAGCCCACTGTGAGAGGGAATCCCGCCCGTGACGCCCCCCGCAACACCCTCCCTGCTCGGTGTGTTCGCCCATCCCGACGACGAAAGCCTCCTCGCCGGCGGGGTCCTCGCCCAGCACGCCGCCGCGCGAGCGCGCACCGCTGTCGTCACCATGACGTGGGCACCCGACAGCCCGCGAGCCGCCGAACTCGCCAACGTGTTGCTCGCACTCGGTGCGAGCGCGCCTCGCATAATCGGATACGGAGACGCCCGCAACCCGCAGGCGGCCCCAGGCCGCCCGCGGCTCGTCGACGCACCGCTGGACGAAGTGATCGCCGCCCTCGTCCACCAGATCCGTTCGTTCCGCCCCGACATCGTGGTGACGCACGACGCCCTGGGCCAGCTCACCGGTCACCCCGACCACCGCCGCACCCACCAGGCCGCACTCCTGGCCGTTCAGGACGCTGGGCTCGCGCACCTCTTCCCCGAAGCCGGTGAGCCCTGGCAACCGCGCGCCGTGTACTGCGCCACGCATCCCGAGTCCGGCATCGGCGATCTCGGACCGCTGCTGGAGGCCGTCGGCAAACGCGTACTCGCGACCCCGGACGCGTACGCCACCACGGCCGTCAACGTCACCCCCTGGCTGGAGCAGAAGTGGTCGGCGATCCTCGCGCACCGCGGGGAGGTCGCCCGTGAACGCGCGTTGCCCGGGATCCTCGCCCGCCTACCTGCGCAGACCCGTCAAAGGATCATCGCAACCGAGTACTTCTCCCGGCTCGCGACCGGGCCCGTCCCGGACGCACCTCACCGGCTCACCGCCTGACGCGGGCCTACAGCCTCAATCCACCCCCGGCCCCACCGGCCCCTTCTGACTCGGAGAGCCATGACGACCACCTCCGTTCCCGGCGAACTGCCCAGCAGCGCAATGACCGACGAGGCGTACGGCGCCCTGCGTGCCTCGGCCGCCCTGTGGGTCGGGACGTCCCTGCTGATCACCAACCAGCTCGGGCAGGTCCTCGTCCAACACGTCGACTATCGCGACACGTGTCTCTTGCCGGGCGGCGCCGTCGACAAGGGCGAGTCCCCCGCTCACGCCGCCGCCCGTGAACTGATGGAGGAGCTCGCCATCACCGCTGTCACCGACCAGGGCCTGGCCGTCGACTGGGTCTCCGCCGACAGCACCGGCGCGCCGGCGACCATGCGGTTTCCCGGCGAGATTCTGCACGTTTTCGACGGCGGCACCTGGGACGACGACCGGATCAGCGAAATCCATCTGCCGCCAAGCGAGATCACCGCGATCGAGTTCGTCGAGCCCGCACGGCTGCCCGACTTGCTCTCCCCGCCCGACGCCCGACGCGCCCTGTCCGCGTTGCCTGCCCGGCTCAACGCGGCCGGCACGGTGCTTCTGGAAAACGGCCTCCCGATCGCCCCCACCGTCCTCGACCGGCTTGGCGTCCTGCAGACCGCCCGCCCCACCTACCGCTACCCCTGGCATCAGGGGCCGGCCCCGCACGACCTCGCCGTCGCCCAGGTGTGGGCGTGGCTGTTCGCGCCGGACGGGCGCGTCCTCGTCCTCCTCGACCCCCACACAGGAGTCGCCATCCTGCCCGGCGGCACACCCGAGGAGCAGAACCAGGGCGACCCGGTATCCACCTGCGCCGCGAAGCCGAAGAGGAGGCGGCAGCCCGGTTCGGAGGCCCGCTGCTTTTGGGATACGTCACCGACCCCGCCATGCGGCGCGGATACCTGCGCTACGCCGCGGCACTCATCGGCGTCGACCCCGCTCGGCCCGATCCGGCCACCGGCCACACCTACACCCGCATCCTGGCCACCCCCGAACAGACCACGGACCTCTTCGACTGGGGCCCGGCGGCCTCCTACCAACTCGACGCCGTCCACCAGGCTCGCCGACAGCTCGGCCTCCCCCGGGCCGCCCGCCAACCCATCACCCAACTCACCGGCCCCGCTGCCTGGTAGCCGCCTGCTCCCCATCCACCACCCTCCCGAGGAACCCTCCATGAGCCCCTTGCCCCGCACACCGTCCACACCCGACGCCCCCGCTCCGCCCCCCGCGGCTGTTCCTAGCCCGTCCGCGCTCGCCCCGGGCACAGCTGCCACGGGCTTGGAATCGGAGCGCCGCACGGGGCACTGCCAGTGCGGTCACATCGCCTACGAGGTCCTTGGCACGCCGGACGACCCTCACCTGTGTTCCTGTGAACACGAAACGCGCATCTCCGGCGGCCCCGCCGTGCTCTGGGTTGGCTTCCGCAGGGACGGACTGACCTGGACCGGCCCCGGCCGCGAACCCACTTGGTTCGCGACCTACACCACCCTCAAGCGGGGCTTCTGCCCTCGTTGCGGAACCCATGTCATCTCCGTTGCCGCCGGCTCGGACATGATCATGGTGACCGGGTTCAGCCTCACCGACCAGACAGGCATCGAACCCGTCGGACACAGTTACCGCGAGTCGGCAGCACCGTGGATGACTGTCGCCCTCGCCCCCGACCCACGCGCCCCACGGCCCGCTACATCGTGACTCACTCCCGGTCAACCGGCCCCACGCGCCAAGCTGACCAGTCGCATTGTCGGGTCGTGCCTTCCGGCGTTCGCCAAGTAGGCCGTGGAAGACATTTAGTCTCCACGCCATGACGGCTTTGGGGGCATCGGTGCTGCCGTTGGCGCCCGGCACCGATCTTGAGGCCGTGCCCAACGAACGTGGTGAATCGAAAGCCGGGGACCCGCTGGGCTGCGGTATGACTGTCTCCCACACCTCGGCGACCCCGAAGGAAACCACCCTATGAACTCGTAACACGATCATTGTGACTGGGTGTTGAGTCGTCGCCAGCAGATGAGTCCGCAGGCGAGTGATACGAAGGCGTTGTGGACGTCGAGGCGTCGTTCCCAGCGGATGGCGAGGCGCTTGAACTGATGGCGCTGGGCGAAGGTCTGCTCGACGACGTAGCGGAAGCTTGCCGAGGCCGATGATGTTGCGTTCACCCTTGCGGGAGATGACTGGCAGGATGCGTCGGTTCCGCAGTTCACGGCGGTTGGGGTTGCTGTCGTAGCCCTTGTCGCCGAGGAGGGTGTCGGGGCGCTTGCGGGGGTGGCCAACGCGGCCGGCGACCAGCGGGACGCTGTCGACAAGGGCGAGGGTCTGCGTGACGTCGTTGACGTTGGCCGCGGTGGTGATCACATGGAACGGGATGCCGCCGCCGTCGCTGATGAGGTGGTGTTTGCTGCCGGTCTTGCGGCGGTCGACCGGCGACGGGCCGGTCGCCTCGCCCCATTTTTCGCGCGCACGTGGGAGGCGTCCACGCACGCACGCGTCCAGTCGATCTGCCCGGCCGCGTTCAACTCGGCCAGGAGTATGCGGTGCAGCTCCTCGAACACCGCCGCCTCCTGCCACCGCCCCAGGCGCCGCCAGCACCTCTGACCTGAGCCGAACCCGAGCTCAACGGGCAGTTGCTGCCACGTGATGCCGGTGTACAGGACGAACATGATGCCCTGCAGACAGCATCGATCGTCCACCGGACGCGGCCCCGGTGACCGTTCCAGCCAAGCCGGCAGCAGCGGCTCGATCCTGGCCCACAGCTCGTCATCCACGATCCACGGCTTGTTTCTCACACCATCACGAACGGACGAATCGTCACATCGGCCACGCCCCACCAGCAACGATCAACAAGATCGTCCTACGAGTTCTCAGCGACCTACATTGCCCATTACCACAACCCGCTTCGAGGTGGAAGCGTTGGCGTATCCGCCCAGCGCGGTCCGCAGCTTTCGGTGGAAGTGCGGCGAGGAGCTTGAGTTCCGTTGCCGCAAGGCCGCCCCTCCGGCTGACCCGGCTCTCCCGAGAGCGCGGGCTCATTTAGGGAGGTCGACAAGGGCAGCCGCGGGGTAGCGGTGACGGGTCAGGCCGGGCAGGTGGCCAGTTGGGGGTCGTCGTGGGTGCGTACCGCCGGCAGCCACGCGATGCCTCCGGGGACATCTGTCAGGTGTACGCGGAACCAGTTGGGGGTTCCCACCCCGTGTTCGTCTTCGATGCGCACACCGTTGGTCACCATGCAGTCGGCCATCAGGACGTCTCCGTGCCAGATGTGGTGCGCCACAACGTTGGTGGCCTCGTAGTTCGCATGCGGGTCCTTGGCCAGGCCCATGCGGCACGCAGGAAGCCGCTCGGACTGAGACTTGCAGTCACCGTCGACGTTGTATACGCGGACGGGTGCCAGGGGTCCGATCGGCAGGGACTGGGCCCGGACATGACTGGCGGTGCCGGCGTCGGCTGTAGGGGTGTGGGAGGCGCCGGAGCCCTGTTGCCCGATGGCGATGGCAGTTCCCGCCACGGCCGCGATGGTCGCGCCTGCCAGTGCCAGCCGGATCGGACGGCGCCACGGTCGGCGCGGGGCCGGAGCGGGGGCCGAGGTCACGCTGTCTGCCGCGGGGTCGTCGGTCTGTGGTGGATGTGGGGATGCCGCCGGTGGTACGGCGGCGCCGAGGGCGGAGTTCATCGCGGCTGTCGCCAGCGCGCGGTCGGCGCGAAGAATCGCCACGTGGATCGCGGATAGCTCGGGGCTGGGATCGAGACCGAGCTCGTCGGCCAGGAAGCGCCGCGTTTCGGCGTAGCGCTCGATCGCGTCGGCCTGGCGGCCGGTGCGGTACAGCGCGATCAGCAACTGCCCCACGAGCTGTTCCCGCTGCGGATTGGCCTCGACGAGTTCGGTCAGCATCGGCACGAGTTCCGATTCCTGACCGAGGTCGAGTCCACAGGCAGCCAGCTGCTGCCAGGCGTCCAGCCGCTCTTCGTGCAGGCGCGCCCGCGCCGGTTCCACGAAGGCGGCGTTGACACCGGACAGTGCGCTGCCGCGCCACAGCCCGAGCGCCGCGCGCAGGCTCTCCAAGGCTTGGGCGGACCGACGGTCCGCGATCTCTGTGGCGGCGTGACGCACTCGGGTCCGGAAGACCGCCAGGTCGAGTTCGTCCTCGCCCACCGTGCAGAGGTAGCCGTCGGTCGTGGTCTGGATCCGGTTCTCCGGGTCGGTCCCGCGCAGCGTCTGGCGCAGCGCGGAGACCGCGCTGTGGATCTGGGTCCGGGCGCTGGCCGGAGCGTCGTCGGCCCAGATCGCGTCGATCAGCCGATCGAGAGTTACCGATTGCCCCGCGTTCAGCAACAGATAGGCCAGCACCGCCCGTCGCTGCGGGCGTTCCACCTCGATCAGCCTGTCGGCGTCCCACACCTCGACCTGGCCCAGAACCGCGAACTGCATGGCTTTCCCCCGTCATAAGAACACCCGCTGCTGGGTGATCTTAGAGGCCGCGATCCGTCACCGGGAGCCTCTTCCGGGCCACCGCCTGGCTTGACTCCGGTACGACGGGCAGGCAGGCGGTCACTCCGAGCCGCCGGTATTCGTGCTGGTCCAGGCGGATAGCGGGGCCGCATAGCCGGCGGATAGCGGACGCATAGCGGCGCCCGGCCACAGTGAGGACGTCCCAGCCGGCGCGAGCAGATTCACAGGCGCCGGGTCCGGCTGGTCCGCCAGCTGCCGCGCCTCCGTGAGCGGCGGAACCGCACTCGTCCGAGAAGGAATTCAGATATGCCTACAGGGCTCCGCTCCATCTTCCGCCCCATCGCGACAATGGGCTCTCGCAAGATCAGCGCGCGTCATGCCATTGCCGCTGCGGCGACCACCGCCTGCCTAGCGGTGTTGCCGGTCGCCGTGCCGACCGCAGCGCATGCTGCCGGTGGCAGCTGCTGGGGTGGCCCGACCGTCAAGGACTACGCGGGCCGCGTTTTCGCCTCCCGCACCTGTCCCACCTGGACGGAGGCCCTTGTCATGGACGACCGGTGGCCTACGTCCCCCGCGATCGGGCGTCTGTTCGCGGCCAACAACTGGATGGTCTGTCAGGCCGTCGGACGGGACAACCCGCAGCTGGGCGGCGGCAGGAATACCTACTGGGTCTACACCCAGGGGGATGTCAGCTACAGCGACAAGAACGGCTGGGGTTGGGTTCCGGCCACAGCGTTCACCTACGGCGGCGACTGGCAGCCGATTCCCGGCGTGCCCTTGTGCGCTGCCGGATTCAACGGCTGACCGCCTCCAGGCGATCTCCGCCCCGCGGGGCGGAGCACGAATTCACCGGTGTTTTCCCAACAGGAAGGGATTCCTATGCGCGCAATGATGCGCAGTCTGGTGACGGCCGTGGTCCTGGCCGCGATGGCCTGCCTGCTGTCGTTGACGACAGGTGTGACGACGGCTTCCGCCGCGACGGCCTGCGAGGTACGGGGCCATCAGGACGACATTTCCGAGATAGCGAAGTCGATCGTCGCCAATGCCTGCGGTGTGACCGACGCCGGCACCTGGTACACGTGGACCGGCGGACATGGCGCCAAGCCGGGCCAGACCTACGGCGCCATAGACTGGAGCGATAAGGACAAATCGAAATTTGATCCGATCAGGCGGGGTTTTGACTGCTCCGGTCTGGTGCGCTGGGCACTGTCCGAGGCGTACGGATACGACATCGCCGGGTCCCCCGGCCTGACGAACAACATCTACGGGCTCTACCCGCCGGGCTCCCAGCGCTTCGGCGCCGAAGCCGGCCTCGACCCCCTGCTGCCGGGGGACATTCTGTTCTGGGGAAAGCCCGGGGCGATCCACCACGTCGCGATCTACCTCGGCGCCGGAAAGATGGTGGAGGCCAAGGAGTCGGACACTCTCCTCATGGTCTCCGACTTCCGGATGGGCGCGAAGAACGACTATGCCGGTGCGCTGCGCATGGCTCCGAAGGCCAACCCGCCGGGAGGTTCCCCCGGCGGGACCGGCAGCATCGGCCATGCCACCTGGGGCGATTCCCTGAACGTCCGTGCCCAGCCGAATACCGGCTCCTCGGTGGTCCGGACGATACCGGGCGGCACCAGCGTCTTCATCTCCTGCCAGGCTCACGCCCAGTCGATCACCGCGGAGGGCACGACCAACGACGCCTGGTCCTACCTCCCCGACCTGGGCGGCTGGATCACCAACATCTACCTCAAAGGGCCGGCCTGGGTGCCAGACGTGCCTTCCTGCGGTGATGTCCCATCCGGCGGCGCGGGCGGTGGAGGCAGTGGTGCCGCGCACGTCACCTGGGGCGACTCCCTGAACGTCCGCGCACAGCCGAACTCCGGCTCCACCGTGGTCACAACGATCCCCGGTGGCACCAGCGTCGTCATCTCCTGCCAGGCACACGCCCAGTCGATCACCGCCGAGGGCACGACCAACGACGCCTGGTCCTACCTCCCCGACCTGGGCGGCTGGATCACCAACATCTACCTCAAAGGCCCAGCCTGGATGACCGGCGTTCCCACCTGCGGAGGCACCGGCGGCTCGACCGGCAGCGGAATCGCACACGTCACCTGGGGCGACTCCCTGAACATCCGCTCGCAGCCGAACACTGGGGCTTCCGTGGTCCGGACGATCTCCGGCGGCACCAGCGTCATCATCTCCTGCCAGATGCACGCCCAGTCGCTCACCCTTGAGGGCACGACCAACGATGCCTGGTCCTATGTTCCCGATCTCGGTGGGTGGATCACCAACATCTACCTCAAAGGCCCCGCCTGGGTGACCGGCGTTCCCACGTGCGCCAGCGTCTAGTCCTCATCAACCTCATCCACGGAGAGTGCATTGATCCTCAATAAGCCGGCCCGAAGTGCCGTGAAGGCACTCGCGGCGACCGCCCTCGCCCTCGCCGCCACGATCACCGTCCCGGTCTCCAGCGCCCAGGCCGCCACCGGGTGCATCCGGGACGTCGACAACGGGGCATACATCTTCTGGTGCCACAACGTCTACCGCGCCCCGGTGTACAAGACCAGCACCACCAGCAGCGGCATCGTTGGCTACATGTACTCCACCAACAGCTGGTTCTCGTGCAGATACGACTACGGCGGCTACATCGGCGGCGGCCACCCCACTCGCTGGCTGTTCACCACGGCGGACAACGGCGCCCACGGCATGATGCGGGACACCGACATCTACGACGAGACCGACACGGTCCAGGTCTGCCCCTGAGAACCATCCTTCCGTGGCCTCGTCCGAAATGACTTCAGGGATGCGCCGCGCTCAAGGCGGCGGGTCTGCCGATCACATGATCAGCAGACCCGCCGAGCACTGCACCTGGCTGACGATCACCACAGCAGCACACACCACCGTCACCGCTCCGACTCAGGCCGCTGAGCCGCTGCCGTGGATCGAGGACGCAGGTAAGGTCGCCCCGGCCGACGCGCGGGAGCTGTCGAAGCTGTTCTTCGACCGCCTGCAGTCGCTCGAGGAAGGCACGCGGGAGTACCAGTAAGCCCGCAACACGCTCATCGAGCTGAACATCGCCGTGGTCACGTTCGTCGCGCCGCGGTTCCGCAACCGCCCCGAGCCGCGTGAGGACATCATCCAGGTCGGCACGATCGGCCTGATCAAGGCCATCGACCGGTTTGAACTGAGCCGCGAGGTCGAGTTCACGACCTTCGCCATCCCCTACATCTCCGGCGAGATCAAGCGGTTCTTCCGCGACACCAGCTGGGCCGTCCACGTCCCGCGCCGCCTGCAGGAACTGCGACTCGATCCGCAGGCGGAGTCGCCCTCGACTCCGACGCCGCCCTGTTCGAAGCCGACCACGGCAACCCGCAGGACGCCCTCACCATCGCCCGCCAAGGTCTGCGGACCCGCCCGTTCCTCGAATCCCACGACGCACTGGCCTGGGCCCTGCACACGAACGGCCGCGACTACGAAGCCCTGGCCGAATCGAACGAGGCACTCGACCAAGGCATCCGCAACGCCCTCTTCCACTACCACCGAGCCCTGATCCAACAGTCCCTCGGTGACAGCGCGGCAGCGCGGACGGATCTGACCCTGACCCTGACCATCAACTCCCGATTCAACCCGCTTCACGCCCCCAACGCGCGGGCCATTCTCGCCGCGCTTCCCAGCACTCCGTAACGAACCCGGCCCAGGTGGAAAGGCACGGCTGAGAGACCGTCAACCGCGTGAGCGCACCCACCTGGGCTGTCGGTGGCTGACGGCAAAGAGGTCCGCGCCCGTGCTGGCCTGGCACTTTGAGCAGCGCGCTGCGCTCCGGACGAGCCTCAGCCCGCCAGTCGGCCTCCGACGGCCCGTTAGTCTTCCTGGATGTATCAAGCTGTCGTCGGCTGTACGGACCCCGATCCACGGTTTCGTTTGGTCCAGCTCGTCGAGCGGGGCGATGCGCTGTTGCGGCAATTGGAACGCACCGCGCAATGCGTCGCGGCGGCTGACCGCCGTGAGGCTGTCAGCCCTTCCGCCGGGACACTGACCGCTATGAGGGAAGTCATCTCCATTTACCAGAAGATCGCGCAGCGGTACGTGGACGCGGACCTTGATGACGCTACGACGCTGCGGCACCTGGCCGACACACTCGACGGGACCACCCGCTGCGTGCGGCTACTGACCCCCCGGAACGGGCAACTGCCTAGCGTCACCTGCCGCCCTTGACTTCCTGCGCAACCTCTCAGACGCAGCCCGTGCTTCGTCGCGCATGATTGCGTAAACGACATTGCAGGCGTGGACGGCCACACGTGCGAGCGGGCGCGGGTACGTAGTAGTGCGGCGGCGTCTTCGACACAGAGGTCACTCGCCCGGGTTCGCCTGGGCGGATGCCAGCAGCAACCGGCCGGCCGGCGAACACCGGGCCGCCGCCGGGTCCTGCCCGGCCGGGGAGGAGATACTGGAGGACGCCAGCCGGACCTTTGAAGACCCTTGGGACTGGCCGAGGCGGACGGGGACGTCCAGCAGATGCTCCGCGGGAGCGGGGAGCACGCGGGCTGATCCGCGCACTGGGTGCAGGGCCACGCCTATGGCGCTGGTGGCCAGAGCGCTGCGAGTCCGGTGGGCTCGAACGAGGCCAGGCCGTGTGCCGGGGCAGGGATCCCGGCCGCGTTCGGTCTACTGGATGAAGCTGGCATCCATGCTGCCCAGCGGCTGGGAGTTAGTCCTGGGCCAAGGGGAGGGCGATGTCGAAGACCTGCTGGCCGGTGGGGAAGTTGCCGACGCGGTCGGCTTTTCCGTTCAGGACGTTGACGCGGTAGAAGCTGTAGGTGCCGCTCGCCTGCAGCGCGGCGAAGCCCCGGTTCGTTCCGGCCTTGGGCGAGTAGTAGATGTCGAAACCGGCCGACGGGCCCGCGTTGACTCCCAGACGGCCCGTGGGCGCGAGGGTTCCGGCGTTGGCCGGGGACTGCAGCGAGACGCGGTCATTGACGGTGTCGATGTCGAACAGTGACGTCGCGGTCGCGGTGTTCAGGTCGTTGTTGGTGTAGGCGGCGCCGGTGACACCAAGCGCGGTGGTGGGCGTGGTGGCGGGCGGGACGGCGGGGTTGGTCAGGGTGCCGTCGACGGTGGTGGTGAGAGGGGCGGCGGGATCGTCGATGTTGTGGCGCAGGTTCTGACCGGCATCGCTGATCACCCGCAGACGGTTGGCAGCCGGGTTGAAGTCGACGCCGAAGTTGTTGCCCTGCAGCGCCACGGTCAACTGCGAGACCTTGCTATCGTTCGCGTCGCGGTCGACAGTGTAGACGCCACCCTTGTCGCCGACGCCGTACAGCTTCCCCGTCTGAACACGGAAGTCGATCCCGACCAGCTTGGTGTCCCCCTGCAGGCCGTGCGCACGGCCGCCCGAGCGGAGCGACTACGGCGCGTCCTCGGAGAAGCTGACGAGCCGCTGGTCGACGGTGAGGCCCATCACCTTCAAGCCGTCACCGTGCCCGTCGCCTGCCGCCGCTGTGGTGGCCGACGCAAAGGGACAGGCCAACGCGAGCGCCAGAGCAGGAACGACTATCGCTGCACGCATACGAGTCTCCCAGGGGAAGCAGCCCGAACCGGACGCCGGGCGTCACTCCGTGACACAAACACACCAATTCCTGCACGGTGCGTCACGAAGACCGTCCGGAGGATGCCGCAGACCAGCACGCTCACACCGCCAGGTTCACGTTCGGTGACCGGCGTGAGCGCTGACGTACGGCCGGGGCCCGCGAGGGGTTCAGTCGGCGGAGGGCTCGGCGGAGTGCAGCCCGACTGTCCACTTCTCCTCGATGCGGCCGAACTTCCAGACCCCAATGGCGATGATCCAGGTGGTGAAGAACAGGCCGACGATGATGAAGCCGATGATGTTCAAATCCAGACCACCGACCCAGTCCCAGAACGGGCCGTGCAGATCGAGTTGGTCCGCGAGCAGTCCGAACAGTTCGACGGTCCCGATGATGAGAGCGACGGCGACGGACAGCCCGGTGATGGTGAGGTTGTAGTAGACCTTGCGGACCGGCTTGGAGAACGCCCAGCCGTAGGCGACGTTCATGAACGATCCGTCAATGGTGTCCAGCAGGGACATGCCTGCGGCGAACAAGACCGGCAGGCACAAAATCGCGTACCAGGGAAGCCCGGAGGCCGCGCCGGAACCGGCAAGGACCATCAGGGCGATCTCGGTGGCCGTGTCGAAGCCCAGGCCGAACAGCAGGCCGAGCGGATACATCTGCCAGGGCTTGGTGATCGACTTCATCACCCGTCCGAGCAAGCGGTTCATGAAGCCACGGTTGTTCAGTTGTTCCTGCAGGGCCACTTCGTCGAAGCGACCGGTGCGCATCTTCCGGAAGACTTTCCAGATCCCGGCCAGGATCACCAGATTGATGGCCGCGATGATGTAGAGGAAGGCGCCGGAGACGGTGGTGCCGATCAGGCCGGCCAGGTGGTGGAGCTTCGAATTGTCGTCCTGGACCGGCCTTGCAAGGGCCTTGATGCCCAGCGAGAGTAGGAACGCAAGGACGAAGACGATGCTGGAGTGGCCGAGGGAGAACCAGAAGCCCACCGAGAGCGGGCGCTTACCCTCACCCATGAGCTTGCGGGTGGTGTTGTCGATGGCCGCGATGTGGTCGGCGTCGAAAGCGTGCCGCATGCCGAGGGTGTACGCGGTCACCCCCATCCCGATGCCGAACGCCTTGGTGCCCACCGTGTAGTGCTCCGGTGCGACGATCACCACCAGCGTGAACCAGCCGATCACATGCAACGCCAGGATGAACGCGGCCATGCCGCCAAGGCGCGTCCATTCCTGCCTGGTCATCGATGTGCGCAGGCGCGCCCAGCGCGATACCGGCGCGACGAGAGTTGACGAAGGAGCGGGGGAGGTGGAGGTGAGCGCCATGGGACTGCTTTCTTCCGGTCCGGTCAGGCGTAGCTCATTCACCGTAGAAGCATGGAGTTCCTACTTGCAACTGATGCGCAGTAAAGAATAAGCAATCTACCGAACCGCGAGTCCGAGGCCACTCACAATATCGTCCACCTGTGCGACCGGGCGATGCCAACCCTCAAATGGCCGCATAAGTTCAGGCCAACGGCGATACCTTTATGGACCCGCTGGTTGGGGGTTCCGGTCGAGAGAATTAAACGCGTAATCCTCTTGCGCAGCACGGGATGCAGAGCAGAAACGATCATCCAGCCTCTTCGACCACCCGCATGACCTGGGCATCTTGATTCCTGGGCAGAAAATAGTCCCATTAAATCCATCGGCGGGGTGGCTGGAAAACTCTCTCCATTGAGTGGAGTTTCCTATCGGAGCCAATCCGCAGTGCGCTTGGCTCCGAAGAGCATGCGGAGGTCCAAACCTCCGAGACCGTCCCCACGTTCGCGAGAGAAAGAATCTTCATGACCGCAAACGCATCACCCGCCGGCAGCAGTCGGTGGAAGTCCGCGGCGATGCTGCTCGCGCTCGGTTCGGCAGTCGCCGGCGCCGCGCTGGCAGGGCCCGGCACGGGTGTCGGCCAGGCGTCCAGTCACCGGGAAGCACCGCTGATCGCGGCTGACCCGCAGGTCGACAACACCGACCTGTACGCGTTCACCAGCCCGGACAAGTCCGACACGGTGACGCTCACGGCCAACTGGATCCCGTTCCAGGAGCCGAACGGTGGGCCGAACTTCTATCCGTTCGCTGAGGACGCGCACTACGACATCAACATCGACAGCCAGGGCACCGGCAAGCCGGACCTGACCTACCGGTGGACGTTCCGCAACGAGGACCTGCGCGGCGAGAAGACGTTCCTGTACAACAACGGCGTCGTGAACAACCTCAACGACAAGACGCTGCTGTTCCGCCAGCACTACTGCCTGCAGGAGATCCGCGCGGGCAAGAAGCCGGTCACGCTCGTCGCGGACGGTATCGCCACGCCGTCCAACGTCGGCAAGGCGTCCATGCCGAACTACGGCAGGCTCCGCAACCAGGCCACGCAGAAGCTGCCCGGTGGCGGTCAGACCGTCGCCACGCAGGCCGCGGACCCGTTCTTCCTGGATCTGCGGGTCTTCGACCTGCTCTACGGAGGCGACCTCTCCGAGACCGGCCACAACACCCTGAACGGCTACAACGTCAACACGTTGTCCATCCAGGTGCCCAAGTCCAAGCTCGCCTACAAGGGCAACGCCAAGCGCAACCCGGTCATCGGCGTGTGGAGCTCCACCGAGCGGCGCACCATGCAGCTCAGCCCCGGCAAGCAGACCCCCACGGGCAAGTACGTGCAGGTCTCACGTCTGGGCAACCCGCTGGTCAACGAGGCCGTCGTGCCGGCAGGGCTGAAGAACGCCTTCAACGCGCTGCCGCCGTCGGAGGACCACAACCAGCCGAAGGTCGTCGCGAAGGTCCTCGACCCCGAGCTGCCCAAGCTCATCCAGGGCATCTACGGCATCCCGGCACCCGCCACCCCCCGCAAGGACCTCCAGGAGATCTTCCTGACGGGCATCGCGAAGGCGACCAACGGGCCGCTGGCCGTGGACCTGAACTCGCAGCTGATGAACCTCGACATCAACAAGAAGCGGTTCGTTCCCGCCGAGGAACTGCGGCTGAACATGTCGACACCGGTCACGGCCATGCCGGACCGGCTCGGCGTGCTCAACGGCGATTTCCAGGGCTTCCCCAACGGCCGCCGCATGGGTGACGACGTCATCGACATCGCCATCCAGGCGCTCGAAGGCGCCACTCCCGGTCACCTGATCCAGGCGCTGGCCGCCGGTGACGGCGTCAACGGGCCGGGCGCCCCGTTCGGGACCACGTTCCCGTACGTCGCCCTGCCGTACACCGGTTCGGTCAACCAGGCCGGCTAATCCCGGCTAGTCCCCCACAGGCCGGTGCGGGCCGACGCCACCTGCCCGCACCGGCCCTTGTCAACGATCCAGCCGCAGGTTCGTCCGCGCTGGGCCCGAATCTGTCGTTCATACCGGTACGCAACAACCGCTAATGAGGGATGTCGTTCATGCGCCGCCTCGCCCTGATCGCCACCGCCGCCGCGCTGTGTGCCGGCCTGACCGGATTCGCGGCACTGGAACACACCTCCAACTCCTCTCCCCCCACGGCGGCGCCCGCTCCGGCGGCCGACGCGGCCCATACCGCGCTGTCGATCGGTGCGGTGGTCAGCCAGCTCCAGGACAAGCTGCGCCTACAGCCGGCCGATGCCGCATCGTGGGCGCAACTGGGCTCCGCATACGTCGAGCAGGCCCGGCTCACCGTCGACCCGACGCTGTACCCCAAGGCGGAAACGGCATTGCGGCGCTCGCTGACGCTGCAACCGGACGTCAACACGACCGCGCAGACCGGCATGGCCGGACTCGCGAACGCCCGGCACCAGTTCACCCAGGCGCGCACCTGGGCCGATCAGGCCGTCGCCGGCGATCCGTACGCATGGGCCGCCTACGGGGCACTCACCGACGCCCTGACCCAACTCGGCGACGACGCCGGAGCCCAGGCCGCCGTCCAGCGGATGCTGGATCTGCACCCCTCGACCGCGTCCTTCACCCGCGCCTCCTACACGCTGGAACTGCAAGGCCGGACCGATGAGGCGGCACAAGCCCTCCAACGCGGACTGGAGGACGCGTCCAACCCGGCTGACCAGGCGTTCTGTCAGCACTACCTGGGCGAGCTGTCCTTCAACACGGGTTCCACCACGGTGGCGTTGACGCACTACCGCAAGGCGTTGGCGTTGGATCCGACCTACACCGCCGCCCTCGCCGGCGCCGCCCGCGCCGAGGCCGCGCTGGGCCGGACCGCCCAAGCCGTCACCGACTACCAGGCAGCCATCACCCGCGTCCCCCAACCCCAGTACGTGCTCGAACTCGGCGAACTCCTGGAGTCCCAGGGCCGCACCGCGGAGGCCCGCGCGCAGTACAGCGTCCTGGAGGCCGAGCAGAAGCTGTTCGCCGCCAACGGCGTCGTCGACGACCTGAACCTCGGCCAGTACCAGGCCGACCACGGCAACCCGCGGCTCGCCGTCACCTTGCTCACCGCCGAATGGGGCCGCCGCCACAGCGTGCTGGTCGCCGACGCCCTGAGCTGGGCCCTGCACCGGGCCGGACGAGACGAAGAAGCGCTGCCCCTGGCGAAAGAGGCCAACCGGCTCGGCTGGCGCGATGCCACGCTGCGCTACCACCGCGGCGTCATCGAACAGGCGATCGGCGACGACCAGGCCGCGCGTACCGACCTGACGGGCGCCCTGTCGGCCAACCCCGCCTTCTCCCCGCTGCGCGCACCCGACGCACAAGCGCGCCTGGCCCGCCTCCAAGGACAACGATGACCCGTATCCGTGCCCACTCACGACGCGCCGCACTTCTCCTCGCCGGGATCCCGGTGCTCTTCTTCCTGGCCGCACCGGTCGCGTCCGCCCACCCCTTGGGGAACTTCACCGTCAACCGGTACGACGGTCTGACGCTCCACTCCGACCGGGTCGATGACCTGGTGGTGGTGGACACCGCCGAGATCCCCACCCTCCAAGCCATGCCGGCCTTGGACAGCGATCACGACGGCCGGCTCAGCGCCGCCGAAGCCGCCACCCACGCCCGCACCACCTGCGCCACGATCGCCCGCGCAATCCGTGCGACCGCCCAACCCCAAGGGACCGGGTCCTCACGCGCCGTCTCGTTGCACCTCCAGGTCATGACGACCGACTACCGGCTCGTGCGGGGCCAGGCCGGTCTCGACACCGGCCGGCTCGAGTGCCGATTCAGCGCGCCCGCGGACCTGGGTGCCACCGGAACCCTCGAACTCACCACCGGGGTCGATCCGTCCCACATCGGCTGGCACGAGATCACCGCCCAGGGCGACGGGACGCGGATCGGCTCCTCGGACGTCCCCGCCGCCTCCATCTCCAACGAGCTGCGGAAGTACCCCGCCGACCTGCTGTCCAATCCGCCCGACGCCCGCCACACCCGCGTCACCCTCGGCAACGGCCCGGGGGCCGTCGCGGCGAACGCGCCGGGTTCGGGACTGCTGGGCGGCTGGTACGCGGCTCTGGACGCACGGTTGGGGTCCCTCACGGACCGGGACCGGCTCACCCTTCCCGTCGGACTGCTCGCCGTACTGCTGGCCCTCGTCCTGGGTGCGGGACATGCCGCGCTGCCCGGACACGGCAAGACCATTATGGCCGCCTACCTCGCCGGCCGGCAGGGCCGGCCGCGCGACGCGGTCACGGTCGCCACGACCGTCACTCTCACCCACACCGCGTCCGTCCTGGTCCTGGGCACCGCGCTGAGCGTCTCCTCCGCACTCGTCGGCGAACAGGCACTCGCCTGGCTCGGCACCATCAGCGGCCTCGTCATCATCGCCGCCGGAATCTGGCTCCTACCCGCAGCCCTCCGCACCGCGCGCACCCGGGCGGGGGCCCGGTCCGCGGACCGGGCCCCCGCACACGACGGCCACACCCACGGCAACCACGAGCACGGCCACGACCATCCGCACAGCCACGACGTGGCGGTCGCCGCCGCCGCCGAGCCCGTCGGAGCCGACGAACTCGTCACGGCTTCTGTCGGAAACCCGGCCGTCGCCGCAGCCGGCACGACGACAGAGGCAGCGCTCGCCACGGGACCCGAGTCACACCACGACCATGCGGCGCCGAGCGCTACTGCTCACCAGCACCACGAGCAGCGCCACCAAAGCCACAGTGGCCACGATCACCCACACGGCCACAGCCATGGGGGGCACGGGCACAGCCATGGGCTGTTCGGTCACCATCATCTCGGCGGGTCGAGCGGCCGTAAGAAGGGCGGCCTCATCGGGATCGGCATCGCCGGCGGCCTCGTACCCAGCCCCTCCGCCCTGGTCGTCCTGCTGGGCTCCATCGCCCTGGGCAGAACCGCCTTCGGCGTCGTCCTCGTCCTCTGCTACGGCCTGGGCATGGCCGCCACCCTCGCCGCCGCCGGCCTGCTCCTGCTGAAACTGCGCGACCGGATCCCGGCCCTGAACGGCGGACGGGCCGGCCGGCTCGCGACGTGGGGCGCACGCATCACCCCGCTGGGCACCGCACTACTCATCCTGGCCGTCGGGATGGGCACCGCACTGCGGGCCATGCCGCTGTGAACAGGCACCTCGGCCTCTCCATCACTCCGGAAAGCAGGAAGACCACCATGGCATCACGTGCTCGTACCCGCTGGGCCACCCTGTTCGTGCTCGGCGCGCTCGCCCTCACCGACTGCGGCTCCTCCGCCACACGCACCGGGGCACTCGACACCACCTCCGACAGCAAGAAACCCACCTGCCGAACCCACCAGAGCGTGCTGCCCAGCCAGGACTACACCGGGGGAAGTGATGCCAAGACCCTGGCCGTCCTGGCGATGATGAAGTACTACACCGCTAAGGGAACGCTGCCCTTCTGCGACACCAAGCCCGCCACCGCACAGGACATCGCCTGGGCCAAGCTCTACACCAACCTCACCAAGCCCTGACGGCACGGTCGCCCAGGAGTGCCTCAACCCCCGGACTTGTCTCCTGGCCTCCGCTGTGCTGGGTCGGTCGCGCGCGGTCACGGCGTGGTGAAGGTGTAGCCGGCGTCCAACAGACGTGGGATGTAGTCATTGAGAGCGGCAAGGGTCTGGGCCCGGTTTCCGCCACCGTCGTGATTGAGGATGATGGCCCCCGGCTTGACCGTGCTCAACACGGTCGAGGCAATGTAATTCTGGCCGGGGCATCGCCAATCCTGAGGATCCACGCTCCACGCCAGAGGACTCATCCCCAGCTGGAAACACGCATCCAGCGCCTTGGGAGAGAAGTCGCCACCAGGAGCACGGAACCAACGGGTACGGCATCCACCGGTGGCCCACTCGACGACGTCGCTGGTGCGCTCCAGTTCGTCGCGGACGCCCCCGGACGACAGACGACGCAGGTCGGGATGGGACCAGGTGTGGTTGGCGATCTGATGCCCGGCTTCATAGATCCGTGCGAGGACACTCGGGTTGTCAGCGGTGTTCTGACCCACCACCACGAACGTGGCACGGATGTCGTAGTGGGCCAGAAGCGCCAGAATCCTCGGGGTGTACTCCGTGTTCGGGCCATCGTCGAACGTCAGCGCGATGGCCGTGCGATCCGGGTTCGACAGTTCGTACAACGGTGACGTACGTAGAGCGGGTTCAGCCGGCTCAGCGGGAACGGGCACCGCCGCGGGGGGTGCCGCCGCGGCTGCTGGTGGAAGTGGCATGGCGTTTGTGGTCGGTGTGATGGACGTCCGGCCCGTACGAGTAGCGCCGGGTTCTCCCTCGGCAGGTTCGGCGAATTGGGCGCAGCCGGCCATCAGGAGGCTGACGCCGGTGGCCAGGATGAATCGTCGCGGCAACGCCTTCGGGACCGGTTCCATGCCCCGGTCTCTCACACCCCCGCAGGCCCGGACGGATAACCACACCGGCCCAGAGCGTGATTCAGCCGGGCAGACCGTTCCAGCGTGCCGGACGCGATGCCATCGAGTACAACCGGTCGGCGGAATCGCCCGTCCTCAGGGCCGGGCACCTCCCGGAACGCGTCAGTGATCATCCAGTTCGCCGTATCGCATCGGGCTGCCGTTTTGCCCCCTATGGGTCCAGCGGGAGAAGAGTGCCGCCGACAACGAGCGGGACGCGGAGTAGTGCGACAACAAGGCCTGGTGCTCGCGACGCTACCGGAACGGAGTCGGGCCCTGTGCCGGGGCAGGGATTCCGGTCGCGTTCGGTCCTGTTCGCCGGGGCAGCCAGCGTCCGGATGCCGCTTGTCCGCGAAACCGTGACGCGAGTTCGTCGCGACCTCTCCTGGTCCATCGCCTCGGACAACATTCCCTATTCGATGCAGCAGACCCGACAAGACGCCCCGTCGGACCCTTGCCGCGACCGACGGAACTCCCCCGCCCGTGACCGACCCCGCCGCACTCAACCGCACCCTTCACTACACCAACGACATCACCGGCGGTGACGTCGAGGCCATCGACGCATTCCTCGCGCCGCGGCTGGCCGAGCAGCGCGACGATCACTACGGCACGCCCGGCTACAAGATGGCCTTCGCCCTGGACAGCCTCGTGCAGGACGCGGCCAACACCGCCCGCTGACACCTGGACAAGCTGACCAAGGACGCCCTCCTCGACAGCCGGGACCGCCTGAGCTCCCGGCAGGACCTGCAACGCGCGTGGAACCGGCCGTGGAGCGCGGTCTACCCGTGGAACGCCGACACCGGCTACGACACCGCGCGCTGGAACCACCTGGACTACCTGGACCCGCAGGACCGGGCCCGCCAGGAGGCGATCGCCGCACAGGCCGAAGCCGAAATGGGTGCCGAGACCACCACCGCCCGAAAAGGTGACCCGCGATAAGCACCGACGCCTGCGGTACCTGACAGACTCCGCACGTCCGCCGCCCCGGGGACCGGCCGGCCGCCACCCCGTTGTTATGGGTGGCGGAGAAGCACCACCGTTCGTCGACCCACCCGCCGCTTGGCGTCGGTGCTGTCGCGCGCATCCACGTTGTGCAGACCTGCCACCCGTGAACTGTCCGGTATTGCACCGGACTGGATGGCGGCCGGACCTCTCCCCAAGGCCACCGACAGCAGCACGGACTACCTGCGCCGGCAGGTCCTGAACTCGCGCAACATCCGAAGTTGCCGCATCACGGACTGGGTCCTACCGCCAAGCGATGGGCCACTTGCAGATCGTTGCCGATTCCGCTCGACCCGCGCCGACCCCGGCGAGTTGACGCTCGGACGCGAGACTCACTCAGCGCAACTTTACGGCTATATATCGGAATTGATTGCATATGGTCCGTACCATGATTCAGTGACCATCCCGATGGCAACTGGCATGTTCCCAAGGCCCCCGACCGCAGGAGGCTGCAGGTGAGTGAGTGAGCGTCCGATCAATGACTACGCGGTTCTGTCGGACTGCCGGTCGGCCGCCCTGGTGGGCTCGGACGGGTCAGTGGACTGGTGGTGCCTGCCGCGTTTCGACAGTCCGGCAGTCTTCGCCTGCCTGCTTGACACCGATGCGGGTCATTGGTCCATTCGTCCGTGGGGAAGTACCGAGGTCAATCGGCGGTACCGGGACGGCGCCCTGGTGCTCGAGACGACGTTCCGCACCCGTACTGGGACGGTCGTCCTGGTGGATGCGCTCGCCGTGGGACGCAGAGAGCGAGGCCATGCGCTCGGCAGCGCATCCCCCGGGGCGCTCCTGCGGCAGGTCACCTGCAGCGAGGGCAGTGTGGTGGTTGAGGTCAGTTACGCGCCGCGGCCGGAATTCGGCCTGGTCCACCCTCTGATGTCGCCGGTCAAAGGAGGCCTTATTGCGCGCGGTGGCTCCCACAGCCTGATGCTGTCTGTACCGATCGAACTCGCGATCGAGCAGTCCACCGCCCGCTGCGAGATCATGATGCGAGCTGGTGACCGGCTCGACATGGCCTTGCACGCCCACCCCGCCTGGGGCGACGAGCCCAGACCGTGGAGCCGACGACGCATCCGACGGCGCCTGGCGGACACCACCAACAGCTGGCGATCCTGGACAGCGCTGCACCAGGCCTACCGCGGGCCGTGGCAGGAGCAGGTCGAGCACAGCGGGCGGGTACTGCAGGCGCTCACCTTCGCCCCGACGGGGGCGATCGTGGCGGCCGCCACCACCTCGCTCCCCGAGAGCATCGGCGGAGACCGCAACTGGGACTACCGCTACACCTGGGTACGCGACGCCAGACTCACCCTCCAAGCCCTGGCCACCGCATCCTGCGACATGGAAAAGGGCGCCTTCTTCGGTTTCCTCGCCCGCGCCGCAGCCACCCAGCTGCAGCGCGGCGTGGACCTACAGGTCATGTACGGCATCCGAGGCGAACGTGACCTGAGCGAACGGCCCATGCCCCACTTGACGGGATGGCGCCACAGCGCCCCGGTACGCACCGGCAACGACGCCTGGCGACAGCGGCAGCTGGACGTCTACGGCGAACTCCTCGACGCCGCCCACCAATGCCTGCCCAACGACACGCCGCTCGACCTGCCGGTCCGGACATTTCTCGTACAGGCGGTGGAGGCAGCGGCCCGCTGGTGGAGCGAACCCGATCAGGGCATCTGGGAGGTGCGCGGACCGAGCCGGCACTTCCTGCACTCCAAGCTCATGTGCTGGGTCGCCTTGGACCGTGCCATCGACATGGCACCGGCCCTACAAGCAGCCGATCGCGTCCAGGACTGGAAGGCCATCCGGGAGCAGATCCGCACCACGATCGAGGGAGAGGGCTGGAACGATCAGATGGGAGCGTTCTCCCAGGCATTCGGCAGCGAGGAACTGGACGCCTCCGCCCTCGTGCTGGCCCTGGTGGGATTCCTTCCCGGCAACGACCCCCGTGTGCGGTCAACCGTCGAAGCAATCCGATCGCAACTCACGGACGCGCGGGGGCTGGTACATCGCTACCTCAAAGACGACATGCCGACGCAGGAGGGCACTTTCCTGCTGTGCACTTTCTGGCTCGCCCACGCCCTGGCAATCAGCGGTGATGTCTCCGGAGCACGGCAGGTGTTCGAAACAGCTCTGGCCCAAGCCAACGATGTGGGCCTACTCGCTGAGGAAGTCTCCAGCGCCACGGGCGAAGCTCTTGGGAACTACCCGCAGGCCCTCAGCCACATTGGCCTGGTCAACGCCGCCCGCGCCATCCACGAAGCAGAAGGCAGCTCGCCGAGATAGCAGACGGTGCCCTGCTCTTGTGGCTCCCCGACAGGCCGGGGTAAGTCTCCGCCGCTGGTCGGTGGCCGACAAACCACTTCTATGGCCTGCAGGCGATCGGCGCCGCAGTGCGCCCCAGCCAGTGACGCACCCGGTGCCCCTTGCGGGCAGAACGGCGCGAACCGTAAGGAGTCGCTACCGCCGTGCGCCAATGGTTACGACGTACGGTCTTCCCGGACACTGTGTGTAACTGGGAAGGAACCGAGATGGACGCCCCTGACGACGGACAGGACGCCCGCCGCCCACCCCCCAAACCGCAGCCGCAGCCTCCGGCGGACGGGGCGAGCACACCGGCAGACAGCACCCCCGGGCAGCCAGCAGCGAAACCCCCGCCCAAAGCTACGCAGCAGCCCGATACCTCCCCCGCCAGTGCCAGCCCGGCGGCGAAGCCTGAGCGGCCTGGTCGGTTGCGTGCGTTGTTGGCGGCGGGCCCGCCGCCGGGTCCTGCCCGGCCGGGGTTCTGGCGCAGCCCGTTGCGCGGCCCGTGGCTGACATCCGTGTTCGGGTTGATTCTGCTCGTGGGTATCACGGTGATGTTCTTGACCGGGCTGCTGTCCTACGCCGCGTACAACCCGGACTTGTCGCCGGTCAATGACCAGACCCCGGACAAGGGGATTCTGGGGTTCTACTTGTTCTCCTGGCCCACCCACCCCTACTGGCTCTACCGGCTCCTGCAAGGCGTGCACGTCACGCTGGGAGTGGTACTGATCCCGATCCTGCTGGCCAAGCTGTGGTCGGTGATCCCCAAGCTGTTCTCGTGGCCTCCGGTGCGCTCGGTCAGCCACGCGCTGGAGCGCCTGGCACTGCTGCTCCTGGTGGGCGGCGCACTGTTCGAGTTCATCACGGGCATCCTCAACATCCAACTGCACTACATCTTCCCCGGCTCCTTCTACACCCTGCACTTCTACGGAGCATGGGTGTTCATCGGCGCGTTCGTCGTCCATATCGCCTTCCGCATTCCGACCGTGGTCCGCGCCCTGCGCAGCCGTCGGATGCGCACAGAGTTGCGCACCCCCCTGGGGCGGGCCGAGCCCGAACCCATGGACGCGACAGGTCTGGTCTCACCGCGGCCGGCCCCGCCGACGATGTCGCGACGCGGCGCGCTGGGGATGGTGGGCCTGGGATCCGCGGCCCTGCTGGTCGTCACGGCGGGGCAGAGCATCGGCGGGCCACTGCGCCGCGTCGCACTGCTGGCCCCGCACGGCGGCCCGAACCCTGGCTCGGGTCCAGGCGGCTTTCAGATCAACAAGACGGCGGCCGACGTCGGCATCCGGGCCCGTGACATCGGGCCGGAGTGGCGACTGACCGTACGCGCCGGCACCCGTCAGATCGTCCTCACCCGAGCCCAGGTCCTGGCGTTGCCGCAACACGGAGCCTCACTGCCGATCGCATGCGTGGAGGGATGGTCCACCGACAACCAGGACTGGTCCGGCGTGCGACTTGCCGACCTGGCCGCCCTTGTCGGCCTGCACGACCGCCCGCCGGGCGTCGCGGTGGAATCCGTACAGCGAGGCGGCGCCTTCCGGTCAACGGTGTTGCGGGACAACCAGGTCCGCGACTCCCGCTCGCTGCTGGCACTGCGGGTCAACGGCGCCGATCTCACCCCGGACCACGGCTACCCCGCCCGCATCATCGTCCCCGCCAACCCCGGCGTGCACAACACCAAATGGGTCACCCGCCTCACCTTCGGGAGCACCCTGTGAAAAGCGTCCGCGCGCGCTACGGCGCCTCCCCCCTGCACCTGCTGCTCATCCTGTGCTCCTTCGCCCTCACCGCATACGCAGGGACCCGACTCCTCAAAGGTGACACCCTCCGCATCGTGATCTGGTTCGTGGGAGCGGCCCTCATCCACGATCTGGTGCTGCTCCCCCTGTACACCGTCACCGACCGTGCGACACAAGCCCTTCTGGGCTCCCGCGGCGGTTCCGGGAAACACCACCGCACCCCAAAGCAGTGGATCAACTACCTGCGCGTGCCGACCTTCGTCGCACTGCTCCTGCTGATCACCTGGTACCCCCTGATCCTCAACAAGGTCCCCGGCTATCACCTAGCTACGGGCCTGCCCTCCGACGTATTCCTCGGCCGCTGGCTGCTCATCGCCGCCGCACTCTTCGCCGCCTCAGCCCTCTGCCTGATTACCTCCATGTGGCGCCAACGCACCCCGCGCCCCCAGCCACCGATGCAGACGGATCCTGGCGCACCGCCAACTGGCTCTCCATCTGCCGGACCAGGTCCTCAACCTCCACCTGGGCACAAGGCGCCGGATGACGAAGCCTGAAACGGTGTGACCACGTCTGGCTACACCGGACCTGCGACAACAACCTGACCGGAGTAGGCCTATAGAACTGGGGAATGAGGACGTCTGATTTTCGTAAGGGTTAAATGGGATAGATGTCGGTTTCTGCTTCGTAGGGTGAAGAGCGTGACCAACCCACCGACACCGCCCGTCGACGTCGTACTGCCGTGCCTGGACGAGGCCGGTGCCCTGCCCTGGGTGCTGGAGCGCATTCCGTCCGGC
>NZ_JAAGLX010000140.1:0-780 GCF_010548325.1 Streptomyces sp. SID13666
AACTGGCGTTCTCGTGTCGAATGCGTGACCTTCGCGAGTGGTGCTCGTTTGCCATGGCGACGGAATCTTCGGGTGGGGACGGGCGGGGGTGACGGCGTGGCCGAGCTGAGGAGTCTGGCGGCGCCGTTCGTCGCGTCGGGTCCGTCTGGTGTGGCCGTGCGGACCCGTCTCAAGCAGCTGACGCCGGGCGATGAGGAGGTGTTGCGTCTGGTGGGTGCGCATCTGGGGTCGCTGGCCTCGAAAGACCTCAAGACGCGCTGCCGGGACGGCCTGGAGCACTCCGGGGAGGCGTGGGCGGTGCGTAAGCATGAGCTGACGCCGCTCTCGTCGTCTCGGTGGGCTGGCAGTGTCACCAAGGCGTCGCATGATCAGTGGGGGCTGGCCCGGCGCTGCCAGCTGGCGCACCTCCAGAACCTGGAAGCGGGCGTCCGCACCATCGAGCAGCGGCTGTCGCTGCCGGTCGGGCGGAAGGGGACGAAAAAGTCACCCGGGGGTTATCGGTCGCGGCGGGAGTGGCATGCGAAGTCGCGGCGGCTGCGGGTGCTTGAGGACCGCCTGGCTGCCGTGCGGGCGGACCGTGAGGCCGGCATCGTGCACGTTGTGCGCGGCGGCAAGCAGCTGGCCCGTACCCGGCAGCATCTGGAGGCGGCTCAGCTGACGGAGTCCGCAGGAACGGCTGGCCCGGCCGCGCTCCCGGTGACCATGCCGAGCGAGGCAGTTGGTCAGGCGCGGGTTTTCGCCGCCCAGGCCGGCCGCGGCCGGCCGTCGTCGTCATCGTCC
>NZ_JAAGLX010000141.1:0-756 GCF_010548325.1 Streptomyces sp. SID13666
TTGAGTGCGAGGGCTTCTTCGAGCTGGTCCTGCAGCGCGACGATGCGGCACGCGTCCTCGATCGCGGTGCCCTGGTCGACGAGCTCACGCACCCGGACAGCGATCCGCAGCTGATAGCGGGAGTAACGGCGGTGACCGCCCGCGGAACGCAGCGGGGTGATCAGGTGGGCTTCGCCGATCGCACGCAGGAAACCCTGAGAGGCACCGATCATCTCGGCGGCGCGCCCGATGGTGTAGGCGGGATAGTCGTCGTCATTGAGTCGGGCGAAGGAATCGTCTGCCGTCATCTCACCTCACCGGGAAACAGACAAAGGGGCTGGGAACGTGTGGAGGGGCCCTGGCGCCGTAGCACCAGGGCCCCGAAGGACGGAAAACACCACCTACCGGCCCTAGTACTGCGCCGGCCTACTGTGTCCGCACTACCGGCCGCGGCCGGGAATGCGGGGATCGCGAACGCGTGACCGGAGACCACCTACCTATCGATGTCCTGCGGCACCCAGGCCTACTACTTCGCCCGGGCGATCCTGATGGCGCTCAACCCCTCCGTTCCCTCTGAACCGAAACACTGACCAAACAGCACTACGAACTGCTGATCCTGCGAACTGCCAGCACTACGAACTACCGGTGGCCTTCACTACACCACCCTCCGACAGCCAGCCCCGTCGCCCGTACTACAACTGCCCTGGCTTAGAACCCCACTGCCGAACCTCCCAGTGCGCGCGCCCGCAGCCGACGCCTTCACCGAGGTACCACTCA
>NZ_JAAGLX010000142.1:0-755 GCF_010548325.1 Streptomyces sp. SID13666
ACGCCCGCCGTCTGCCCGGAGAGGTCATCGGCAGGATCGTCGGACTCGACCCCGCCGACATCCCGGCCGTCGTGCACGGCGGATACCGCGCTGAGGAACTCCTCTTCCGCCCCCTGCCGGAGGACGAGCAGATCGCCGTCGCCCAGGACGTGGTGGCGACACAGCACATCCTCGACCGGTACGCCCGCGACCGGTACGCCGACCCCCGAGAGGACCTCTGCACGGACATCGTCACGTCGGTCACCGCCCCCAGCGACGGTGGCGGAGACGGTGACGGCAGTGCCGAACTCACCCTCGACCAGCGCCACGAGGTCGTCTCCCACCTCCAGAACCTGCTGATCGCCGGGCACCTCACCACCACCGCGCTCATCGGCACGACGGTCCTGCATCTGCTCCGGCACCCGGACCAGTGGGAGCTGCTGTGCGCTGAACCGGACCGCATCCCGGCCGCCGTGGAGGAGGCCGCCCGGTACGACACGGCGCTCCAGGGATTCCGCCGCGTCACCACCCGCCCGGTCACCCTCGCGGGCACCGAGCTCCCGGCCGGGGCAACCCTGTTCATCGCCTTCGGCGCCGCCAACCGGGACGGTGAGCGGTACCCGGGACCGGACGAGTTCGACATCACCCGCACCCCGGTCCGCCACCTCGCCTTCGGCTTCGGCGCCCATGCCTGCCCCGGCTCCCAGCTCGCCCGCGAACAACTCCGGCTCACGCTGCAGGAGTTGACCGGCCGCCTGCCGGGCCTACGACTGGCC
>NZ_JAAGLX010000143.1:0-753 GCF_010548325.1 Streptomyces sp. SID13666
TCGAGATCCTGCCGCTCGCCGTGTTGGCCTCCACCTCGGCGTCCGCCGGATGCGGGAGCCGGATGGCGATCTCGCCCGAGACGTTCGTCAGCTGCACGTCCGTCGGGCCCTCCGGGTCGAGGTCGACGATCATGGAGCCGCTCACCGACTCCGCGCGCACCGAGGGGCCGGAGCCCTCCACGACGGTCAGGTCGCCGGAGACGGAGTTGAAGCGCAGATCACCCGTGACCGCCTGGGCCTCCAGGCTGCCCGAGACGGTGTCGGCGCGGACCGGCCCGGAGAGGCCGACGAGTGTCGTGTCGCCGGTGACGCCCTTCACCACCGTCGGCCCGGCGACCCCCGAGACGAACGCGGCGGCGCCGACCACACCCACCTCGACGCGCGCGGCAGCCGGGACGGTCAGGGACACCACCGCGGAGCGGCGCCAGCTCTTGCGGTCCAGCCACTTGAGGAAGCCCTTCCAGGGCAGGTCCTCGTACGCCACCGTCAGCACGCCGTCCTCCTGGGTCACCACCAGGGGTGGGCCCTCGATCTCGGTGACCTCCAGACGGGCGGAACTCTCCTCCGTGCCCACCACGTTCACCGTTCCGTTGACGATGCGTACGTGCAGGCCCGTGATCGGCTCGGCGAACGCGAGGTTGCCGGGCTCTTTGACGGACCACTCGGACGTGGATGTGGTGGACATGGTGCGGACCCCCTAGGTGAACGGACGGGTTGACGAACGGCAGGCCGACGACCGGGTACGTCACGACA
>NZ_JAAGLX010000144.1:0-727 GCF_010548325.1 Streptomyces sp. SID13666
GCCGGCCATCGCGGCGCGGCGGCCGTGCGGGAGACGGTCGAGGAGGGGGCCGATCACGGGGGCGAGGAGAGTGAAGGGCGCCATGGTGATGCCGAGATAGATGGCCACGCGCCCGCGTGCCTCGTCGGTGCGGACGGAGAAGAACACGGTGGAGGCGAGGGCGATGGTGATCATGACGTCGCCGGCGCCGTTCACCGCGTGCAGTTCGATGAGCTTGCCGAGCCCGGACTCCCCGGCCCCGTGCGCGTGGGTGGCCTTGCGGATGCCCCGGGCCGTACCGGTCACCGGGAAGTGCAGGGCATGGCCGACCGCACGTACGGACCCGTTCATCCGGTCCCGTACGCCACGCCGGCCGCTCTTGGTGCCGGTGCCGCTCGGGTTGTGCCCCTCGGTCCCACCGGTCTCGGTGCCGCCGTGGGGCGACCTGTCGGTTGCCACCCCGCAATAGTGCCCCGAGAACGGCGTACCTAGCGTGGTTACCGCGCGTATGGGGCCGAGTGGGGTGGGGGAGGAGGGGGTTGGGCGCGACTCATGACGTTTCGGGTGAGGTGTTTTCCGGCCATTGAAGGCCGGGAAGAGTGGGGTGAGAGGCGAACGGGAGGAGGGCCGGAGTTGCCACGGTTGGATGTCGGTCGCCACGAACCGTCCCGTCGGTGTGGGCCCCGGGCGCTGGAGAAGGTAGCGTGCGTAGCGCGCAGTGGCGGTTGTTCTCGGCCGCGCGCCTCTC
>NZ_JAAGLX010000145.1:0-717 GCF_010548325.1 Streptomyces sp. SID13666
CGTCGTGCGGAGTTGCCGTTCACGGATCTGGTGGATCTGGCGGATCGGCGGTTGGGTGCGGGGGTGATCGCGGCGAATGACGAGTTCTTCGCGGAGCGGGAGAATCTGCTGATCCCGGAGCCGGCGCATTTCGATCCG
Organism: Streptomyces sp. SID13666; assembly: GCF_010548325.1. Taxonomy (NCBI): domain Bacteria; kingdom Bacillati; phylum Actinomycetota; class Actinomycetes; order Kitasatosporales; family Streptomycetaceae; genus Streptomyces; species Streptomyces sp. SID13666. Next base: position 139 of record NZ_JAAGLX010000145.1, read on the forward strand.
GAGCACTTCGGGCACAAGGGCAAGATCATGGACGGCTGGGAGACCCGCCGCCGCCGGGGCACCGGTACCGATGCCCCGCATCCGGTCGACGCGGACCACGACTGGGCGTTGATCCGGCTCGGCGCGCCGGGTGTGATCCGCGGGATCGTTGTGGACACCGCGCACTTCCGCGGCAATTATCCGCAGTCGGTGTCGGTCGAGGCGACGGCGCACTCGCTGTCGGCGTCGCCGGAGGATCTGCTGGCGGAGGGCGTGGAGTGGACCACGATCGTGCCGCGGACCCCGGTGGGTGGTCATGCGGCGAACGGGTTCACGGTGGAGGTGGATCGCCGGTTCACGCATCTGCGGTTGAACCAGCACCCGGACGGTGGTGTGGCCCGGCTGCGGGTGTACGGGGAGGTGGCGCCGGATCCGGGGTGGTTGGCGGAGCTGGGCACGTTCGACCTGGTGGCGTTGGAGAACGGCGGCACGGTCGAGGACGCGTCGGACCGTTTCTACTCCTCGCCGGTCAACACGATCCTGCCGGGGCGTTCGCGGAAGATGGATGACGGGTGGGAGACGCGTCGTCGTCGGGACAAG
>NZ_JAAGLX010000146.1:0-713 GCF_010548325.1 Streptomyces sp. SID13666
ACCGGTGAGGTGGTAGGCGGTTGCGTACAGGGAGGCGCGGCGCTCCTGGACGTAGGCGGTGAACTCCGCCTCCGACAGCGAACGACGCTCCCCCGTGGACTCCCTGTACGCGGCCCCCGTGCGCCCCGTTTCCCCCGTGGCGCCGCTTCCGCTTCCCCCCGTGTGTGCGTCAACCACCGACATGTACGTGGTGTGCTGACGCCCGGTGCCGCGAACGCACCCCCGTCCGTTCACGGCACCGGACTTCTCGGTGGTCCTGGTGACGTCGTGCAGACGCGTGATCACTGCGTTCGCGCTTGTGCTGTGCAGCGTGCTCATCTCGCGCCCCCCGTCGTGGACTTACCGTCTTCGGCCCGGTCCGATGTGCTCCCTTGCCTGTGCCGAGAAGCTTGCCCACGCCACTTCATGACGGTGTCCGCCGACTGTCACAGGCGTGCAACAGGGGCACTTCTCAGGAACACGACGGCGAACAACACAGGAAGGTCACAGAGTGGCGCGGTAGAGGCCCGCCGACACCCCGAAATCGCCCGACAAGCACCTGACAGTCGCAGCCCGGCCATGCCATGGGCCAGAATGCATCCGTGCCTTCCCTGTTGCTGATCGAGGACGACGACGCCATCCGTACGGCCCTGGAGCTGTCTTTGACCCGCCAGGGCCACCGGGTTGCCACCGCTGCCACCGGTGAGGACGGTCTGAAGCTGCTGCGTGAGCAG
>NZ_JAAGLX010000147.1:0-713 GCF_010548325.1 Streptomyces sp. SID13666
GTCAGCCGGACGCCGAGGGCGTCCAGGTGCAGACGGGCGACCTTCTCGTCCAGGTGCTTGGGGAGCACGTAGACGCCGGTGGGGTACTCGCTCTGCTTGGTGAACAGCTCGATCTGGGCCAGGGTCTGGTCCGCGAAGGAGTTGGACATGACGAACGAGGGGTGACCGGTCGCGTTGCCGAGGTTCAGCAGACGGCCCTCGGAGAGGACGATCAGGACCTTGCCGTCGGTGAACTTCCAGGTGTGGACCTGCGGCTTGACCTCATCCCGGACGATGCCCGGGATCTTGGCCAGGCCGGCCATGTCGATCTCGTTGTCGAAGTGGCCGATGTTGCCCACGATGGCCTGGTGCTTCATCTTGGCCATGTCGGCGGCCATGATGATGTCCTTGTTGCCGGTCGTGGTGATGAAGATGTCGGCGGTCTCGACGACGTCGTCGAGGGTGGCGACCTGGTAGCCGTCCATCGCCGCCTGCAGGGCGCAGATCGGGTCGATCTCGGTGATCACCACGCGGGCGCCCTGGCCGCGCAGCGACTCCGCACAGCCCTTGCCGACGTCGCCGTAGCCGAGGACGACAGCGACCTTGCCGCCGATGAGGACGTCGGTGGCGCGGTTGATGCCGTCGATCAGGGAGTGGCGGCAGCCGTACTTGTTGTCGAACTTCGACTTGGTGACCGCGTCATTGACGTTGATGGCCGGGAAGAGCAGCGAGCC
>NZ_JAAGLX010000148.1:0-700 GCF_010548325.1 Streptomyces sp. SID13666
TCCGTACGCCCGCCGCGCGGTCTTCGAGAAGGCACTGCGCATCATCGAGGACCGTGAGCCGGAGATCGCCGCGGCGATCAACGCCGAACTCGGCGGCACGCACCTCAAGGCCGACTTCGAACTGCACCTCGCCAAGGAGTTCCTGCGCGAGTCGATCCGCCTGGTGCTGACCCCCGAGGGGCAGATCATCCCGTCGCCGGTCGAGGGCAAGGAGAACCGCGTCTACCGAGTCCCGGTGGGCGTCGTGGGCTTGATCAGCACCTTCAACTTCCCCTTCCTCCTCGCCCTCAAGTCCGTCGCCCCGGCCCTCGCGCTCGGCAACGGCGTCGTCCTCAAGCCGCACCAGGAGACCCCGATCGTCGGCGGCTCCCTGGTCGCGAAGATCTTCGAGGACGCGGGCCTGCCACCCGGCCTCCTGAACGTCGTCATCACGGACATAGAGGAGATCGGCGACGCGTTCATCGAACACCCCGTCCCGAAGGTCATCTCCTTCACCGGCTCGGACGGCGTCGGCCGCCACGTCGCCACCGTCTGCGCGCCCCTCTTCAAGAACGTGGTCCTCGGACTCGGCGGCAACAGCGCCCTGGTGGTTCTGGACGACGCGGCCATCGACTACGCGGTCGACGCGGCCGTCTTCAGCCGGTACGTCCATCAGGGCCAGGTCTGCATGGCCGCGAACCGGATCCTGGTGGACCGTTCG
>NZ_JAAGLX010000149.1:0-698 GCF_010548325.1 Streptomyces sp. SID13666
CGGGCAGCGCCGCGACGGTCACGGCGCCGCACACCACGGCCGCGGGGCCCGGCACCCGCCACGCGGGGCGCCGCAGCGCGGTCGCCGTGAGGACCAGGGCGAGCAGCCCGGCGACCACCACCATGGACGGCGGAGCGACCCGCAGCCCATGAGGCGTCAGAGCGTCGTGGGCGCTGTGCGGGGCGCCCGACCAGATCGAACCCACCCAGCTCAGCGGCCCGAAACAGGTCACGGCCAGCGCGGGCACCGCCCACAGCGCCGCCAGCAGATGCGCCGCCGAGGCTCCCGTCGCGACCCCGTCGGCCGTGGCGCCACGCGATCCGCCGCGCAGGGCGGCGGCCAGGGCCAGCACCGCCACCGCGCAGCCCAGGTACCCCGGAACGACCCAGTCGTCCGCGACCCACGTCCGCACCACGCCACCGGTCCCGGCGATGGTCACGAGAGCGGCCAGAGCGGCGAGCGGTGCGGCGGCGGGGTGCCGGGTGACGGGGGCGCTGAGGGGCGGCGGACCGGCGACGGGAGCCGGGTGCACCGGAGCAGCCGCCGGGAGGCGGTGGGCGGCCGTGAGGGCCACCGCGGCACCTGCCAGCAGCAGGCCGCAGGCCTGCAGCGCGGCGCCGGTCGACGCGGCGTCCAGCGACAGCCACAGCGCGGCGGCCAGGACCAGCAGACCCGACACCGTGCCGGCCACGGCGCCG